>CAYNNJ010000017.1:0-10990 GCA_964398755.1 uncultured Bdellovibrionales bacterium | reverse complement strand
CCCAGCGCTGGACCAGTGAGCGGATCGTAGACTTCTTCTTTATCAAGCGTCGTCATGAGTGCCTTGGCCAAAGGATCACTCTTTTTCCATTTTCCCGTTACCACAAAAAGGAGAATGGTTCGCTCCGGGAGTGTCTTGGCTTCATCCTTGAGAAAACCCGATACCTGTTTCTGGGCTGTTTCTTCAAGTGCCAAAGGATGAAGGAATACGATCATTTTTTCAGTAGCAAAGAGCCCTCCCCCGCAAGCATCGAGCGCCCGTCTCACATCTTCGGGACGCCGGGCGTCTTCAAAATCAAAGACGAATACTTCGCCTCCGGCATATTTTTTCGTAAAGGCCGCTACCAAGGCGCGCTTCCGTCGTGAAACGAGAAAGTCATCTTGGCCGTGAAGAAAGAGAATCATACAGGAATAACCATTAGCAAGCATCACTCTACTAGTATACACGCCAAACAAAAAGCGGGCACGTACCCGCTTTTTCGCTCTTTTTTCTACTGTTTACTGTGCCGGGGTCCACTCGAACTTTTGTCCGGGGACCATCACCTGGACCCAGATCTGGCCGGGAACAAACTTGATTTCGTTGTTGGCTTCGTCGAAAAAGGCCAGCTTGCTCTCAGCACTTGAGCGGTCTTTCTTCCAGGCCCCCCGGATTTGTTCACCATTCAAGTAGAAGTAGGCAGTACCGCTATCCTTGGTATCAAACCACGGGTCACCAAACTCCAGGTTGTTGTATCGTCCGGAGATGTTCTTGGGGCCCACCTTTTCCCATTCCTCGAGTCCCTCCCAGGGATCCTGCACGCCACGCGCCTTGTAATTGGTCTCAGCAAGGATTTGCTCGTTCTCAGCGATGGCCACCACGATATTCTTGGGAGCGATACGCTCTTTCGTGGTACGGTCCGTATCTGGAACTCCACCCCAGGTCCGCTTGTAGCTATTGGTCTCACGGTCATAGTCATACTCCGCCTCCATGATTCCTGGGTACCCGATTCGGAGATGACCACCAGTTGGACGAGCATCGAGGGCTTTGTCCTCCTGATGAGGATAGCCAGCAAACTTGCTCTCGGTCCGGTAACCAAAATTCTTGGCTGCCTCCCAGATCTTGGCAAACTTGATGTATCCAGTGTCTTCAATACGCATCAAGCCAGTTCGCTCCTTGCGGAAACAGTAGGAGCTCGCGCTCTTCCCTCCCTGGTCGTTACAGTCGAGGTTGTCGACTACTCCAGCATCAAGCTTGGCCAAAGCAAAGGCTGATCCGCCCCAGCCGACAAAGATCGCATCGAGGCCTTTGGCGACACTGATATAGTCATGACGGGCGCTCCGGATAGAACCGATTTCTTCCGGATTCCCACACTGGTAGACTCCCATGAGCCGAGTGACGAAGATACCAGAGGCAGGGTTGGGCATTTCAAACACCATGTCTGCATCGGAAAAACCGGCGACCGGCCTGGCCTGGGCATCGACGGGTTGCATGACAGCGACCGGACGACGATTCCAGTCAGGACAAGAAACACCAGAAATCGCTCCCACGGGTCCGGTATTGGCCGGGTCCTTCGAGACAGTCGGGAGTGACTGATTCTTGTTATTAAGCTCGATCGGCTTCCGGACCTCATCGCGACCAAAAATGAAATAGCCACCTAGGCTAACGAGAGCCACTACCACCAAAAATATTACCAGTTTTTGTCTTCCGCTCATAAAGAAGCTTAAAGATAAATTAGCATTGGCAGCGTGAGCAGAAAAAGACGCTCCGGCTACCAATTTTTTTTCGTTCTATAATTGTACCACATTTCTTACACGGGAGACCGGTCCGTCCGTAGACGTAGAGGCGCTTCTGAAAACTCCCCCGCTTCCCGGCAGTGTCACGGAAATCGCCATCAGTCGTCCCGCGAAGTCTCACCGCTTCTCGGAGGACCTCTTGGATTTTTTCATGAAGGAGCTCGGCCTCTCGACGAGTTACTTTCCCAGAGAGTTTCCCAGGAAGAATGCCCGCGCGATAAAGCGCCTCACTCCGATAGATGTTACCGATCCCGGCGATTTTTTCTTGTTCGAGGAGAAGGAGTCCGACTGGCTTTTTGAGAGAACGCTTGAGGAATGACTGGAGGAGTATGGGGGTAAAGTCAGGCGAGAGAGCATCAATCCCGAGCTTTTCAATGTGACGATGCTCCATGAGTGTGCTCGTCTCACAGATATCAACCCAACCAAATTTGCGCATGTCAGAGAAATCCAACTGGGAACCATCGGTAAATATGAACCGATGATGGATATACTGATTGGTCGGATCCTGCCATTCTTTGGCCTCTCGGTTTGCTTCATCTTTGTAGAGGAGATGCCCGGTCATCTTGAGATGGATGACAATGTAGTAAGCGTTGTCGAGATCAATCACAATCGTTTTCCCAAAGCGCCGGGTCCCTAGTACTGTCGCTCCTTTGATGAGGCGCTTCACTTTCGAGACCGGCTCAAGCACCTTCTTGTCCCAGTCAGTCCAAAAACCGGCCAGGGTTTTCCCGGTAATCTTTTTTCCGATTTGGGTTACGACAGTTTGGACTTCGGGGAGTTCGGGCATACTATTTTCAATTACCAAACATCAAATAACAATTTCCAAGTAAAACCCAGCCATCAAATCTCAAAGCACAGCATAGCATATTTGCAGATTCACCACGTCGCTCGTGAGCGACTGTGGTTGACTTTCGGCCTTTTTTCTGCTATACTAAGAGAGTAAAAGAAGCGAAAGAACCGGGTGGACCCGGTTTTTTCTTTTTAAATAGGTAATCTGTAGAAACATATGTTTGAAGAACTTGGAAAAATATCTCCGGAGAAAGCAGACACTATGAAGAAGTTGCACGAACAAGGAATTGAAGCTCAAATTTCACGGGCAGACCTCGAAGAAATCGATGATATTCTCAATCATATATCTGAAGCCATTCTGGAAAACCCAGATTTAGTAAAGGACCCTGAAGCCAGAAAAAAAATCGACGCTGCGTCTAAAAGATTTAAAGAACTCGTCGGTATCACAGACACCAACGAAACAATCCATTAAAACTTAAAACCGGTCGTGAGGCCGGTTTTTTCTTGTTTTTTCCCTAGTAAGCTAAGAAGCTAAAAGCTTCTTCTAAATTTCTCCCCAATCCTTCCCAATGACTGTCTCGACAATGACTGGCACGCGGAGCGGGTACACATCTTCCATCACCTTCTTCACTGCTACCGCAAATATTTCCGCTTGTGCTTCTTTCACTTCAAAAATAAGTTCGTCGTGAACCTGCAGTACCATGATGACACTCTCTTTGAATTGCTTTTCAATCAGATCTGCCACTGCAATCATTCCCAACTTTACGATATCTGCCTCCATACCCTGGATTGGCATATTGATCGCCATCCGTTCGGCTCCTCGCGCCACCTGAACATTCGGACTCTCGATTTCTGGCGTATAGCGTCTGCGCCCCAGTTCAGTTTCGACAAAATGATTCTTCCTCGCTCCTTCTTTCATCTCTTCGATGAACTGTTTCACGCCGGCAAATTTCTTGAAATACTCGGTGATAAATTCGGCCGCTGTTTTCTGATCAATCTCGGCAGCCTGGGCCAATCCGTACGCCCCCATCCCGTAGAGAATCCCGAAGTTAAAGACTTTGGCCTGACGCCTCATATCAGAAGTGACTTCTTCTGGCTTTACCTTGAACACCACCGAGGCAGTCGTCTTATGGACATCTTCCCCATTTTTGAAAGCTGAGACGAGCTCCTTGTCTTGGCTCAGATGAGCCATAACTCGCAGTTCTATCTGTGAGTAATCAGCGCCCAAGAAAACGTAACCCGGTTCAGGTTCAAAGGCTCCCCGCACGCGCGTACTCCACTCTCCTCGAGCCGGAATGTTCTGGAGGTTCGGATCCGACGAGGAGAGTCGTCCCGTCGCTGCGACTGCCTGGTAGTACGTGGTGTGGAGTCGTGACGTCGTATCAACGAGCGTTGGCAGGGCATCCAGGTAGGTCGTTTTCAATTTGAAAAGTTCTCGGTAGTGTTCGATTTTTTGCACAATCGGATATTCTTGTAATTTCTGAAGTTCTGTTGAGGCGGTCGAAATCCCAGTCTTGGTCTTCTTGATATTCTGCGTCGGAATTTGGAGATCAACGAACAATATCTCTGACAACTGCTTGGGTGAGTTGATATTGAACTCGCGACCGGAGAGAGTGTAGATATCCTTTTCAAGCACCAAGAGCTCTTCTCCGAGCTGATCGGACAGTGCCTTAAACTTTTTAGTATTGAGGATCACTCCCCGCTCTTCCATAGCAAACAAAATAGGGAGGAGAGGCATCTCGATAGTTTTAAGTACTGTGCGGAGCGTCTTCCCCTTTACCTGCGTCTTACTCACTTCGTCGAGCTTCTCCTGATAACGACCTTCCAATTTCAAGATATACGGCGCCTCAAGATACGGCGGTTCCTCACTCCACTCAACGAGCACGAGATAGTCCAGTTCGACATTACTCCCGGAATTCAAGAGATAGGCGGCGAGCATCACGTCAAACGAAAGCCCTCGGAGGGTCACCCCTTCTTTCCAGAGGAGATGCATGAGCACTTTGCCATCATAGGTCACCTTGTCCACTGCATCGTTTTCAAGAAACTTTTTCATGAGCGGCTTGTTTTCCTCGTTCCACGCAATCCGGACGCCCTCTTCCGGCGAGACCGCGAGATGGAGAGACTGGAGCCCTGCTCCAAAGAGCGATTCGGTTTCTTTCTTGGCAAAGACGGCGACTTTCTTTCCATCTGCCTGCTTGAGATATTCAACGATATCCTTTTTTGTCTTGAGCTCCTTCTCCTTCTTTACCCTGAGCGTAGTCGAAGGGTTTTTCCCGCTTCCTCCATTACCCTTCCCGAGTGCTTCATTGCCTGAAACACGCTTGATCAAGCTAAAAAATCCCAGTTCCTGAAACAAACCTGTCACGACCTGTCGGTCATAGTCCCGCGTGACACAGGCCGAGAGGTCGAGCGTAACCGGCGCCTCACGATGAATGGTCCCGAGCTCCTTCGAGAGAAAGGCGTTCTTTTGATCGGCCTCCAGTTTCTTCCGAACCGACTCTTTCACCTCTCCGAGATGAGAATAGATATTTTCAAGCGTCCCAAATTCTTGGAGCAAGGTAGTCGCAGTCTTAGCGCCTACACCAGCCACCCCGGGAATATTGTCCGAGGTATCGCCAGCGAGCCCCTTGTAGTCCGGGATGAGAGACGGACCAAAGCCGTACTTGGCGATGACCGCCGCTTCATCGTAAAGTGCGATATCCTTGATGCCCTTCCGGAGCATAAAGACCTTGACCCGCGGAGTTACGAGTTGGAGTTCATCACTATCCCCCGTCACGATAATGACGTCGATGTCCTCCGTTTCGGACTGCTTGGCGAGGGTCCCTATAATATCATCCGCCTCAAAACCAGGGAGTTCATGAATGGGGATATTGAACGCGCGGACGAGATCCTTGACCCTCGGAATCTGAGCATAGAGATCATCGGGTGCTGCTGAACGGGTGGCCTTGTACTCAGCGTACATATCGTCGCGAAAGGTCGGCCCCTCTAAGTCAAACGTCGCCGCGATATATTCCGGATGAAACTTCTCGAGGACCGAGAGGAGCGTCATGGCAAAGCCATACACGGCCTGCACCGTCTCCCCCTTCGAGGTCGTAAGAGGTGGCAAGGCATGATACGCCCGGTGAATGAGCGCGTTCCCGTCGAGCAGGACCAAAATTTTCGGATGTTTTTCCATAGAGCACACTTCGCAAATTTTTTATATAACAATTTCCCGCTCGGTTTCTGAAAGTGATGTGATGATAATATCGATTCTTTTCTCGGGGAGGAGGTCGGCGATGCGCTCGGGCCACTCGAGGATAACGAGGCCCTCTGGATCGGAACACCATTCTGCAAAACCAATTTCAGTAAAGTCCTTGGACTCGACGCGGTAAGCATCAGCATGATAGACCCGCTTGATACCCATCGCACTCGCTCGTGGGAGTTCATACTGTTTCATGATGACAAAGGTCGGACTGACGTACGGTCGTTCGGCCCCGAGTCCCTCGAGGAGCCCCTGAACCAGCGTTGTTTTGCCCGCGCCCAAATCCCCGGTGAGACAGAGGAGTGTCCCGGGAAGTAGAGTCGTAGCTAGTTGTTGGCCCACCGCTCGCGTTTCTTCGGCCGAATGGGTTGTGTGTGTCTCTCTCATAGTGCTTTTATCCTATGCCAATTTGCTCCTTTTTACCAGAAAGCGGTGAAAGTTGACACTCTTCATTTTCCCTGCTATTTTGACTCCTCATCACTTATCCTCATTTTGCCTTTTTCCCGTATGTCCCTCACCCCCTCCCAGCAATTCGAAGAACTCCTCAAAAAGACCGCCACCCCGCTTATTATCCTCCCGAGCTACCCGAGCCGTGATGCCGTCGCCACCGCCTGTGCCCTCGCCTTTTTCCTCCAATCCATCGGCAAGGATGTCTCACTCTCCGGAGACAACATCGTAAAAGACAAGGAGTTCCTCTCGTTTATCGGTGAGCCCGACCATATCCTTCCCTCCATCACCGGAGCGCGCGACTTTGTGCTCACCTTTAGCACAGTCCGGAACAAGATCATAAACGTCCGGACCGAGACGGCGCCTGACGAACTCCGCATTTTCCTCACCCCGGAAAATGGAGCCATCGATCCACGTGACTTTTCCTTTATCCCGGCCAAGTTCAAGTTTGACCTGGTGATCGTCATCGGCAGTCCCGACAAGGAGCACCTCGGGAAAGTCTATGAGGAGAACCCGGACATTTTCTACGAAATCCCCATTGTTAATATCGACAACCATTCGGACAACGAACTCTTTGGTCAGGTCAACCTGGTAGATATCACCGCCTCATCAAGCGCGGAACTGGTGGCAGAAATTCTTGAGCGTGGCACGCTCGGAGAACTCTCACCTACGGTAACCGAGAGCCTACTTGCTGGTATCGTGAGTGCGACCGAGAGCTTTCAGAAGAAAAATACCACCCCCAAGTGTCTCCAGATTGCGTCTCGCCTCATGGACCGAGGAGCCGACCAGCAGAAAATCATCCGTTCGCTCTACAAGACTCAGCCTCTCCATCTCTTGAAGCTCTGGGGACGAGTCATGGCCAACGTGAAATGGAATGAGGGCCTCAAGCTCATCTGGGCTCAGGTGAGTGTCGAGGATCTCGTCCAGGCGCGTGCCTCAGCTTTTGATCTCCCGAGCGTCCTTGAAAAGATCCGTGGGAACTATTCTTCCGGCAATTACTTCCTCATCCTCTATCCGGAAAGTGGAACCCAGGTCCGCGGTCTCATCAAGGCTGCCTCGAGTGAAAGCCTCAGCCTCCTGGCCGAGCGTTTCAAAGAAGGAACCCTCCATGGCGATACCCTCGAGTTTGCTCTGTCTGTGAGTACACTCGACGAAGCGGAGCGCATCACGCTCGAAAAGCTCGAGCAGCTCATCGCCATTCGCTAACCTCATCAGCTGATATTCTGACCACACCGTCTCGGTGTGTTCTTTTGCTTGTCGGTTACGAAATGCGGTACAATAAAGGGAACTCTTTGTCACAAAAGTAAAATACAAATATGGTACAAGTCGTTCATCAGGATCCTACTCGTTCATCCTCCGTCAAAGATGAACAAACAGCGGAGATACTCGAAAAGATGCAGGCCCGCTCCAAAGAAGAAGATACCGCCGGCCAAGCGCGCAGTGCTGGTCTCCCGTATATTGATCTCAGTGTCTTCCCGGTCGACGAAGAGGTGGCTTTTCTCGTCTCAGAAGACGTGGCGCGCGCGAACCACCTGGTTATCTTTCATAAAAAGGAACGTACTTTCCTCTTCGCCTCAAGTACCCCAAAGGAGCCATCTACCGTCGAATTTATCAAGCAGTTTTGTGAAGAACGAAGCGCTCCCTACGAGCTCTATTTTGTTTCCGAAACCTCACTCGAACACGCTTGGAGCCTCTATGCACACAAAACGACCCTCATCGATCGGTTGAACCTGGTCCGAGTTTCTCTTCAAGATGCAGACCTAGAAAAATTTGAAAAGGATTTCGCCGACCTCATCGACCTCCATTCGGGTCATCCTATGAACACGTCTCGCGCTATGGAAATCGTCCTCGCTGGCGCCCGCAAACTCTCCGCGAGTGACATCCACCTCGAACCAGAAGAAAAGTTGGTTCGCCTCCGCTATCGGATTGACGGCGTCCTCCAAGAAATTGGTAACCTCCCGCCGGAGATCTATCATCTCATGCTCTCGCGCATCAAGATGATCGGCAAGATGCGGCTCAATGTCAGGAAGGAAGCTCAGGATGGTCACTTCTTTATCGACATCGACAGCGGTCGCATCGATATCCGCGTGAACAGTATCCCCGGGAAGTATGGTGAGAGCATCAACATGCGCCTCCTCTCCGGTGACGATATCGACACTGATATCGACAGCCTCGGCTTTCAGGGACTCGCCCACGATATCGTCATGCGTGGGGTCGAGAAACCGGATGGCATGATTTTGAACACCGGTCCGACCGGCTCCGGAAAGACGACAACCCTCTACACGCTCCTCCATCACATCAACAAGCCCGGGACCAAAATCATCACCGTCGAAGACCCAATCGAGTACTCGCTCCCCGGCATCGTCCAAACCGAAGTTTCCAAAGACAAGTCCTACACCTTTGCGACCGCCCTCCGTGCCGTGGTCCGTCAGGATCCCGATGTCATCCTCGTAGGTGAAATCCGTGACAATGAGACAGCCGATATCTCGGTGAACGCCGCTCTCACCGGTCACCTCGTCCTCTCGACCCTCCACTCAAATGGCGCTACCGCCTCGATCCCTCGTCTCATCGAACTCGGGGTGCGTCCTTCCCTCATCGCCTCATCGATCAACCTCCTCATTGCCCAGCGCCTCGTCCGGGTCCTCTGCAAAGAATGCAAAGTCCCCTACAAGCCCGCCAAAGAGACTATCGACTCCATCACCAAGTTCATCACCATTCTCTCCCCGAAAGCCAAGATTGCCCTCCCCAAGAACATGGACACTCTCTGGAAGCCGGTTGGCTGCCCAGCTTGTAATCTCACCGGCTACCGGGGTCGCAAAGGCATCTTTGAGCTCTTTACCATGACCCCAGAGATCGTGAAGATTATCAATGACCTCGGAACCGAACAAGAAATACTCAAGGCTGCGCTTGAGGGTGGCATGATTACCATGACTCAAGACGGTATCTTGAAAGCCTTAAATGGTCTCACCACGATCGAAGAAGTGCTCCGTGTTACTGACCAAGGCGACCTCCTCCAGAGCATCTATGCCGAACTCATGCCAAACGAACTCTCTCGAGCGGCCTTTGTCACGGCACAAGCCTTTGATGCCGCTCTCACCAACTCTTCTTCCCTGGAAACATTTGGCACCTACGTCACCGGCATCGCTGCCGAGGATCGTCTCCAAGCGCTCTTTGCGGCCGCAGCCGCTATGAAGGCCGGCGATATCCATATCGAGCCAACTGGAGAAACATTCGAGGTTCGGTTCCGACTCGATGGAATACTCAAAACCGTCGCCACCCTCCCAATCAATGAGTACCCCGGGTTCTTGAGCCAGATCAAACTCTTGGCCGGTCTCAAGAGTGGTGAACGCGCCGGCATCACCGATGGTCGTTTTTCTATTCAGTTCGAAAAGCCCGAGCAGGTCGGTGGTAATGCCAAAATCGACATCCGTCTCTCCATCATCCTCGGTGGCTTTGGTGAAACAGTTGTGCTCCGACTCTTGAGTCAGTCCGCGACCAAGCTTGACCTCGAATCACTCTCCATTCGACCCCAAAACCTCACTCGTATCCTCTCTGCTATCGATCGCCCGAGTGGCATGATTTTGAACACCGGTCCGACCGGTTCCGGAAAGACGACGACGCTCTATAGTATTCTCGCGCGTATCAATCGGCCGGAAATCAAGATTATCACGGTCGAAGATCCAATCGAATACCAGATGCCAGGACTGCTCCAGACTCAAGTAAACGAAGAAGAGGGATACACCTTCTCGACCGCGCTCCGCTCACTCCTCCGCCAAAATCCGGATATCATGATGATTGGTGAAATCCGAGATGATGAGACCGCTCAGATTGCCGTCCAGGCCGCTTCGACCGGTCACCTCGTCCTCTCGACGCTCCATACCAACTCCGCCTCCGGCACCATCCATCGTCTCCTCAAGATGGGCGTCTCCGGTGATGACCTCGCCGATGCCAGCAACCTCTTTATCGCTCAG
Organism: uncultured Bdellovibrionales bacterium; assembly: GCA_964398755.1. Taxonomy (GTDB): domain Bacteria; phylum Patescibacteriota; class Minisyncoccia; order Moranbacterales; family UBA1568; genus UBA1568. The sequence goes on along the minus strand of CAYNNJ010000017.1, from coordinate 770 downwards.
CGCCTCGTCCGTCGTCTCTGCCCTGAGTGCGCCGAAACCGTCACCCCGAGCGCCGAAGAAAAAGCTATCATCGAGAAAGTGCTCGCCACCATCGCCCCCGCGGCTAATGTTACGGTTCCCGAGATTACGCTTCATAAAGAGAAGGGTTGCCCTGCCTGCAAAGGCACTGGTTACAACGGTCAGATGATTCTCTCCGAGGCCCTCTCGGTCGACCAAGACATCAAAGACCTCATTGTGGCTCGCGCCCAAGCCCATGAAATTGAAAACAAGGCCATAGAAAAAGGCATGTTCACTATGCTCCATGATGGTGTCCTCGCGGTCCTTGAAGGTCGCACCACCCTGGAAGAAATCAAACGCGTCACCGAAATCTAACTCATTCTGAGACAAACAAAAATCCCAGGGCCGAGTGGCTCTGGGATTTTTTCGTCCTTCGATGCAAGAAACTGCTTCAGCTGTAGACAAATCCTCAAGCATAGGAGCGAGAGGAAAGGAAAAGCGTCGAGGTATAGCGCAGCCGAAACCACCCTACCCGGATCTTGGCGACAGTTCCCGTGATTGAGGATAAAAGATAGAAATCCCCAATTGTCTACATGTGAAGCAGTCCAAGTAGGTTCGTCCTATGGGAACCTCTTGGCTGACCTGTCTGAGACAGGCCTTCTTGTTTGTAAAGCGACCCCTGATAATAGCATGCCTTGGAATCTTTGTCAACCCCGCATGTACATAAGTCAAGCGTTGTTGACACTTTCTGTAAATGATTCCAGTCTCTCAAG
>CAYNNJ010000016.1:0-11093 GCA_964398755.1 uncultured Bdellovibrionales bacterium | reverse complement strand
TTTCATGAGATTTCGGGCGGAGCAGTCCCGAGAATCGAGGATTTTCCCAAGCTCGTCTCCCATATTAGAAGGGAAGCAGGTAACGAGCTGTGTGTGGTCGCTGGCGTTGTTTCGGGCCCCGTACTCCGGGGTGACTACGAGGTGGGTGATCACGTATCTCTCACGCTTGTCCGGCGCATGAACGGCGCTCGTGCGGTCGGTCGTCTCAAGGGACGACTTGATGATCGCGCCAGAGAACTCCATATCCCACTCCACATCCAGGTTTACGACATCGATTCGGCCTGGAATGGTCGTCACCCTTTGGGTCCGATGACTCTCGACTATCTCGGTCTCGCGATGTCGCAGGGCGGTCTCATCAAGGCTGACTTCATTTCGTACTTCAAGCCGCTCCCGATGGCGCCTCGATGGGAGCTTGAGCACTATCTCGTAATGAAGTGCGAAGCCCTTCAGCTGGCCGCTCGATCCTATGGCAAGATGAGTGAGGATGAGCGAGTCGTCGCACTCGGCCAGGCCTTCTCCTGTCCGTTTACGGTTGCGAGTAGGATGCTTCAGTTTGCCAGACCATTTGCGTGGCACAGTGCTGGCGCGAAGCGGGCAAGCATTGCCTTGATGTATCCGTCACTGGCAACTCGGCATGGCGCCAAAGTGTTCGCTGAACTGCTCAAGTATCGGTCGTCCTACAAAACAGCCCTGTCCAAGGAGTTGGAACGGCCGGATATGAACGCCTATGTGCAGTCCCTTTCAGCTTTCCATGTTGTCGTCAAGCTAGCGCACGAGTTTGTCGAAGACAACCTCTCGCTTCTCGGCACGCTCGAGCAGGGCTGAAGACATCGTCGACCGCTTTCCCGTACACCGGGGACGCGGTTTTTTCTTTTAGACTCGTGACACAGGTGGTATACTGGAAACATTCTTTTTTGTTTTGCTATGGCCAGTTTTCGATCGCATGTTTCACTTGGGATTGCATCGGGCATTCTCGGTGCCAGTGGTCTCATCGCGCTCGCTCTCTTTGATGCGCCGAGTTTTCTCTCGGTCGTGTTTGTGACGGCGGTCCTTGGTTCGGTTTTGCCAGATATGGATAGCGATTCCGGTATACCGTACCATGTTTCCTTTGGATCATTTGCACTGGTGGCAGCCGTCCTTTTTGGGTCTTCGGCGTATCAAGAGACTCCAGAGGATTGGTTCCGTGTCATGCTGTTTGCCGGCGGAGCCTTTGTTGGGGTCTATGGCATTATCGGGTTTTTCTTCAAGCGGTTTACTCGGCACCGAGGGATGGCGCACTCCCTCCCAGCAGCCCTCCTCTCGAGTCTCATTACTTTTTTCTTGGCGGGACATTTTTTGTTTTCCGATATGGAATCATTTCTCCTGGCGCTCGCGATGCTCATGGGGTATGTCGGTCACCTCGTCCTAGACGAGCTCTATGCCGCAGTTAATTTTCATGGGACACCGTTTGTACCGAACAAAGCGTTGGGGAGCGCCCTCAAATTGACATCGGATGATAGGCTCACGACATACGCGGTGTATGGGGCAATTCTTTTTTGTGTCGCTGGGAATACGGGGCGTTTTTTCAATTTAGCAGAAAGGCTCTGGCGCATCGTGAGTTGAATCGAACTATGGTGTATACTGTAAATCGTTGGTAATTTTTTGGTAATACGAAGTATGCTTTCTTTGGAATTAGATCTCAATGCTCTTCAAACAAAAGAGGAGCTCATGGAATGGCTCCGGAAGAGTTTTGATTTCCCGGGTTACTTTGGTGGGAATTGGGACGCGGTCGAAGAATGTCTTTACGATAGTTGTGCCGAGGACACCGAAATTCTCCTCATGAACGAAGATGATCTCTCCGATGAACTCGAGACCGAACTCCCACGATTGGAACGGATTCTCAAGAACTTCAACAACGCCGGTGAACTTTCTATTACCTTGGTTCACGAAGAAGACTAGCTTTAGCGAAGGACACCCCAGTCAGTCGTGTCTGGGAGACGTTCACGACGAGTGAGGGTGAATTGGTAGCACCCAAATGCGACCGTGATAACAATAACGATGATTTTGACCAAGACCCAGTCTTCGGCTGACTGTGTTTGGCGTACCCATTCGTTGAGGGCTGAGAAGCACAAGAAAAAGATACCCCAGCGGAGCGTGAGTGTCCGCCAACCAATATCGGTGAGTCCAAAGACACCACCAAAGAGATAACGAAAGAGAGGGCGACCAATGAGGATAGATCCGATGAGGACGAGACCAAAGATGGCATCAAAGAGGGTATCCCGGAGGATAAAGAGTGAGGGGAGACCGGTCGCGAGCATGAGACCGCCGAAGAAGAGTACGGTCCCGGTCGAGAGGAGGGCAAAGACTGGGTAGTGGCCATAGCGACGCTTTTCGACGAAGAGCGCGACAGCCACGAGAATCATCATGGTGATAACGCCGGCGCGGAAGTCACGGAGCTCAAAAGCCAGAACGAACCCGAGGATAGGTCCGAATTCGCAGAGCATGTTTATGACGAGACGTTGGTTCCACATGACCGTAGTATACCACGATACTTCTCTCTGAGAACCTGCTATACTACGAGTGTAATCCGTAGCCACAATCGCTATGTTTCTCAAACTGTACCTCATCGCGCTTCCGGTGTTTTTTGCTATCGATATGCTCTGGCTCGGTGTTGTGGCTCGGAGTTTTTATCGGGGGCAGATGGGTGGTCTCATGAAGACCGAATTCAACTGGGTAGCAGCTTTTAGTTTCTACTTTTTGTTTATTGCAGGACTGGTGTATTTTGTCATCATGCCGGCGGTCAAGTCGGGGAGTTGGTCATCTGCTCTCTTGGTCGGGGCGCTCTTTGGGCTCATGACCTATGCCACCTATGACCTCACGAATCTCGCTACTCTCAAAGACTGGCCGATCCTGGTCACGTTTGTCGATATGGCTTGGGGGATGGTGCTTGCTGCGTCGGTCTCGACCGTGACCTATCTTATCGCCACCAAGGTCCTATGAGTTACTATTCTACACTCGCGCTCATCCTCCTCGGGTATATGACCCTCTGGTTTCTCGTATCGCTCGTGAAGAAGCGCAATGATGTCGCTGATGTGGCCTGGGGACTCGGGTTCGTCCTCCTCGCCTGGACGAGCTATTTTCTCGGTGGCAGTGAGAGTCTCCGGTCACTCGTGATCGTGGCGCTCGTTACTATCTGGGGCGTACGGCTCGCATCCCATATCGCGAGACGTCATCGAGGACGGCCCGAGGACTTCCGCTATGCCAAGTGGCGGAGCGAGTGGGGAAAGTGGTTTGTCCTCCGATCGTACGGTCAGATCTATCTCCTTCAGGGATTTCTCTTGTTTCTCGTTGCGATGCCAGTGCTTGTCGGGAACAGTATGACGGGTGCGAGCTGGGGGATCCTTGAGACTGTCGGACTTCTTATCTGGGGAATCGGGTTTTACTTTGAGTCCGTGGGTGATGCCGAGCTCGCCCGGTTCATCGCGAATCCCGAAAACCAGGGTCGGCTCATGCAAAGTGGTCTCTGGCGCTACACCAGACACCCGAACTACTTTGGTGAAGTCACCCAGTGGTGGGGGATTTGGCTCATGGTGCTTGCGCTCCCAGGTGGACTCCTCGCCATTATTGGGCCGCTCACTATCACGTTCTTGATCCTATGGGTTTCCGGAGTACCACTCCTCGAAGCGAAGATGGCCGAACATCCGGATTTTGCGGAGTACCGACGACGGACCAGTCTCTTTTTTCCGCTCCCTCCCCGCGCCTAGTTTCACCTATGTACTCTGTCTATATCCTCCGCTGTGCCGATGAGACGCTCTATGTCGGCATTACGACGGATGTGAAGAGACGAATGAGCGAGCATAATACCTCGACCCTCGGTGCCAAGTACACCAGGGGGCGCCGGCCCGTCACGCTCGTCTATACCAAACGGTATCGCACGCGATCAACCGCTTCCCGTGAAGAAGCCCGCATCAAAGCGCTTCCCCGCAAGGAGAAGTTGGCGCTCATCGCTCTTTCACACTGAAGAGAGTATACTAAAGGTATTAATATTACTCATGCTATGATTATGAGTCCACAAGCACTCGCGGAGTATGCGCTTGGCCGGATCCGCGCCGGCGTTACCAAAGCCGGACTGAGAGAAGAACTCGCCTCGGTTGGCTGGACAGAAGAAGAAATCGAGACGGCGTATCGGGCAGCAGTCGTCCTCTTGGGCGCGCCACTCCCCACTGTTGGTAACCGGGCCACGCTCTCACGTCAGGCGGGAACTGTTGACGTTGTCATCAATTTCTTTTCGTTTATCCTCCTTGGCATCGTGGCGACGGCGCTCGGCACCCTCTTTTTTCAGATTATCAATGTCACGTTTCCGGATGCTCTCGATGTGAGCTATTATGGTGCCAATGACGCCAGTGGCGCCATCCACTATGCGATCGCGGCACTCCTCATTGGATTCCCACTTTACTTCTTTGCCATGAAGCTGTGGTTTCGCAAGTTTCGTGAGGACGAGGGGCGAGTGGAGTCCAAGCTCTCCAAATGGCTCACGTATCTCGTGCTCCTCGTTACGGCTGTTACCATGGTCGGAGACCTCATCGCGATTGTTTTTACCCTCCTTCAGGGTGAAATCACAGCCCGCTTTTTCTTGAAGGCTATCACTATTCTCGTCATTGCCGGGGGAATCTTTGGATTCTATTTCCTGGAACGTCGGAAGATTCAGTATCAACGAGATATTCCACAGCGTGTTTTTCAGTACTTTGGTCGGGGTGTGACGCTCCTCGTTTTGATGGGTATAGCTCTTGGCTTTGTCGTCGGAGGATCCCCGGAGACAGCTCGCAACCGCTCATTTGATCAGACCCGCGCCAATCATCTGAATACGCTCTCAGACTGTATATCGCAGTACGCCCAGAGTTTGGGGGCACTGCCGAGTACCCTCGCGGAGCTGCGTCAGTCGAGTCAGTACAGCTACTGTACGGGGTACACCAAAGATCCTGAAACCAATGAAGCGTACGAATACCGCGTGGTGACCCCGTCCAAAGTGCAGGGTACGACGCGAGTCGGGGAATTTGAACTCTGTGCTACGTTTGCACTCTCAACCGATGAGACATCTCCTCGCAATATGTATGGCGAATCAGCGGTGTGGTATGACTACGTTGCCGGTCGGAGCTGTGACACGGTTTCGGTTACGCTTGTTCCCGTCAAATAATCCGTATGGATGGTACGCTCCTTCTCTCTTCGCCACTCCTCCTCCTTTTTGGCATCGTGAATAGCGTGGCGTGGCTCATCATGCTCTGGGATAAAATGGAGTCGCGAAAGAGTGGAGCGGAGCGGATTTCCGAGGGCATGCTCTTTTTCTTGGCGACTATCGGTGGGAGTATCGGGATTTACCTCGGGATGTTTATGTTTCGTCATAAAACCCGCAAATGGTACTTTCTTATCGGTATTCCGATACTCATGGTTGAAAATTGGGCGCTTTCGATGCTCTTGTCTCGTATCGATAGATAAAAACTACCGTCATGATTGACGGTAGTGAGGGAGGTTCAGAGTTACCATGTCCATTCAATGGCTCTATCGGCCGTCGGATGATCTGAGTCGATTGCCCGGAGCCTTTCGATGGCTGCATCTTTATTGAGGATACCCTCAATAAGAATCGCTCTCAGAACGTCTTCTGTGGCCATGTGAAATCGATAGTTGGAGTCCCTACCGGTGCTTTCTTGGTAGCGTTGCCGTAATACAGGCGTTTCAAGTTTTTTGAGAGTTTCCTCGGTTTCTATGGGGGATTCTTCGTCGGTTACAAAGTTGATGGGTATTTGCTCCATGGGGCTACCAGTCATAAGAGAATAGACAGAGTAATTAATTCTGCCACCAGTATAGCGCTTTCGGGAGCGAGTGAAAAGTGCTACTCTAGAGAGGTAGTAATCCGTGTGTAACGCACTATGGACACCAAAATATTTGTAAATTTGCCGGTCAAAGACCTCGGTGTGACGATGGAGTTTTTTGGTAAACTCGGGTTTGAGTTCAATCCCCAGTTTACGAACGAGAACGCCGCCTGTATGGTGGTGAGTCAGGATATCTATGTCATGCTCCTCGTGGAAAGCTTTTTCCAGACGTTTACGAAAAAAGAATTGGCTGATGCCACCAAAGTGACCGAGGTGATCACGGCCCTTTCGGTCGAGAGTCGCGAGGCGGCGGATGAACTTCTTGCTTTGGCACTCGAGGCCGGGGCAGAGGAGGCACGGGAAGTTCAGGATCTCGGGTTTATGTACAGCCGGAGCTTTTCTGATCCGAACGGACATATTTGGGAAGTGTTCTGGATGGATGAAGCAGCTGCTGCCGAAGAAGCCAAAAAAAATGCGCCGGAAGAAGCCGGATTCGAGAGTCCCGTGGTAGAATAGGAGTGCACGTATGAAGAAAAAACAAAAACAGCCGATTTTTGATGCACACAAGCTCTTTGACTGGTGGTCGGTGCCCCACTTTATGTTTGGTGTGGTGACGGCTCTTTTTGCTATTTCATACTCTTGGCCGGCCTTTGAAACCTTTGTGGGCACCCTGATTCTGGCGCTCCTCTGGGAACTCCTCGAGAAGTATGTGCGACTCTCAGAGGCACCGGGGAATGGTTGGATCGATGTCGTGTTGCCACTCCTCGCCTTTGTCATGACCTACCTCCTTGTTGACCAGGCCGCGCTCAACCATGATCGCCATGTGGGACTCCTTACGATTACGCTCCTCCTCTATGTTTTCATCAATATGATTGCTTGGCGCGCCCGGTTTGAAAAGGACGAGGACTTCTTGGGGTAATTCTTGGAGCCACACTCAGTATGACCGAAGATATTTGGCAGAAGAAAAAAGTCTGTATCATCGATGACGATCCCAATTTGCGTGAGATCTATCTCATGAAGTTCAATCAGGAAGGATTCGATGTGTCGCTCGCGGTTGATGGCGAAGAGGGGATGAAATCAATTCGGGAAAAACGACCAGATATTATCCTCCTTGATCTCCAGATGCCGGTGAAAAATGGGGTCGAGGTACTCCAGGAACTTGAGGCGGATAGCGAGCTGTCCAAAATCCCCGTTATCATCCTCACCAACATCGACAACGAGGATGCGTTTCGGGAGGTTGGTAAGTTTGAAACTCGGTTCTATCTCATCAAGTCGCTCACGACACCGCAGAAAGCGGTCGACTACGTAAAAGAGGTGCTATGACCATTCTCGTCGATGTGCGCGATCCCGAAGAATATGAGGCTGGCCATGTCGAAGGAGCTTGGTCGCTTCCGGTGCTCGCTATTCTCTACGGCAACCTGGGGCCACTCGGTGAGGTAGACAAGGCTACCCCGATCGAACTCTACTGTCATTCCGGCGGACGAGCAGAGCGGGCGTGCCAGGAACTCGTGAAGCGAGGCTATACAAACGTCGTCAATCGTGGTGGTCTGGCGGAAGTGGGACTCGATTCATAAGTAATCATTTTGTCAGTGTCTATGGAATCAACGGTTATTATCCTCATTTCTTGGCTTCTCATCTTTGTCGGACTGGTGGGGACTATCTTGCCGGGGCTCCCTGGAATCGGACTCGTGTTCGGCGGGATTCTCCTCTATTCCTTTTTCTTTGGGGTAGAGGTGGTTGGCATGACGACGCTCATTCTCCTCGGGGCGGTGACACTCTTTTCGTTTGTGATTGATTTCTTGGCGGGACTCTATGGTGCCAAGCGGTATGGAGCGAGTCGTCCGGGTATCATCGGTTCAGCCATAGGTGGTCTCATTGGTCTCGTCATGCTCAATCTCCCGGGACTTTTTCTCGGGGTCTTTGGTGGGGCGGTACTCGGGGAATATTTCATCGCCAAAAAATCATGGGAGCAGGCATTCAAAGTTGGTGGTGGGAGCATCCTCGGCTTTCTCGCGGGCACACTTATCAAATTGGTCATTGGCTTCATCATGGTGGGGGTCTTTATCGCCAAAATTTGGTTTTAGTATCTCTCTCAAATCTCAGGTCTCAAGAAAATGTTCAGATTTCGTGATGAAAATCATGAAAAGCGAGGAAGGCTAATAGCATTAACCTGACGAGCTTTGAGAGGTTTTCAGCCGAAATATGGACATTTTATGAGACAAGCGCTAGTTTCTTTTTTAGGTGTGCGTTGAGATTTGAGATAGATACTTTGTGGTATACTTTCATTGAAAGCCTTCACGACGAAGGGCGAAAAATTGAAACCCACCTGGATTTTCAGGGAAAAATGTAATTTTTTCCGTTAACTCATTTTTCGGGATTCAGCCGCCTCTCTGAATTGACCCCGTTAGATATTCTCTAGACTTTGGTCAACAGGTATCTGGCGGGGACGGGCTTTTTGTTTTGGTATTTCCCCTCTTCTCCCGCAATATCTAACGGGGTTGAGGGCTTTTCGTTTTTACTCTTGTTAGAGCCACAATTGGCGTTCGCGACAGGACTCAGGGGAGGGGGTTGCACTCCCACTCATTTCATGCTATACTGAGACTGTAGATGCGGAAACAGAGTCGAGTTTCACGATTTAATTCACCAAAATACATCATCATGACCGGAACAATCAAAACCTTGACCGATCGTGGATTCGGATTCATTGCTCGCGAAGGCGAAGTAAAGGACCTGTTTTTCCACTCCAAGGACCTCGTCGGCGTGACTTTCGATGAGCTCAAGGTTGGCGATATGGTCACCTTTGAAATCACTGAAGGCCAGAAGGGCCCTGCGGCCACGAACGTATCTCGCGCGTAAGCACGGGAAACGACGTCAACAAAAAACCACCCAGATTTATCAGGGTGGTTTTTTGATTGCGTTCCGGCCACCGCGTTGACTGGTGAGGGAGAGCGTTCTCTACCTGGCATGGAAGTATTCGCTTCTCATGCGCGAGTCATCGGGTGTCGCGAGTTCTCATTCGGGAATAGGTTCTCAGTTGGGCTCATCTTATAACTCCCAGGGGGACAAATTCTCGAACTTCTACTTTCGTGCCGGAGAAACAAGGTACTATGTCCGAGCGACGTCACTCGGGCTTTTAGTATACGCGAATTTTTACAAAACATCAACCTGTTCGGCAAACTCCTCCCACCCAAAACGGTGCGGGTGAGCTTTGAAGAATGGGTGCAACGTTTTCCAGGGAAACCGGAGAATCTCCATCATCTCGTCTGTGAGTATCTCGTCGATGCTATCATCGCGCTTAAACGCCAAGGGTCTGGATGAATCTATCCGCCCTTTTTTCTTTTTCCATAAAAAAGACGCCTCGGTGCGCGCGGGCACGGGCGTCTCAACGGGGTGGAACTATACAGTGTCGGACTGTGGTTGGGTCCGGGCAATCTTGTCAATCAAGAATGCGCGAGATGCACGCAATCTCTCAGCGACTTCCGGTGATGGGCCGGCTCCTGGTGATGAAGATGTGTGCACTGACAACTTCGGAACCGTGACCGGTGGGCGGTTGTTGTGTTGGTTCTTTTCGAGGCGAGCGACGGCATCGACCACTGCACGCCTGGCCTGACGAAGGTAGTACACATATTGTCGTCGATCGTCCTGTTGCTCCTGCGTGAGCCAGCCAGCGCCTTTATGGTAGCGAATGCCATGGCGGTGTGCCACTTTGGCAAAGCAAGCGCGAAAGACTATATCGTCCAAGGTTGGACGGAGGACGAACTGGATGTCGGTACCCATCTTGTTGAGATAGGCTTCACGCACTTCTCGTCTGAGGACCGTGGACAGATCCTCAACTTTCTTGCTCATGGGATCTCCTGAATAGGTGGGGAGTTGTAAAATAGCTAACCATGTATTATACTCTAATTTACCATAAAAGTCAAGGTGAGACAAAGCCATGCCAAAACTGTGGGAGAAAAAAGTAACGCTCACAGCGTTTCAAAAAAAGAATGGACTGCCGGAACATCCCGGGGTGTATTTTTTCTTGGATAGCGAGGGGAGCATCCTCTATATCGGCAAAGCGACGTCGCTCCGGGATCGGGTGCGGAGCTATTTTGTGCAGGACGTGCTCGTGACCCGTGGTCCCAAGATTCGGCTCATGCTCGCACAAATCGCGAGTATCGCCTACGCCGAGACCGAGTCGGTCCTCGAGGCGCTCATCCTCGAGACCAATCTCATCAAGGCCGAGCAACCACCCTACAACACCGATGCCAAGGACAATAAGAGCTTTAATCACGTGGTCATCACGAAAGAAGATTTCCCCCAGGTACTTATCGTGCGTGGACGTGATATCGAGCAGAAAAAATTCACTGATCCGGTGAAGTATCTCTTTGGACCATTTCCCCAGGGTGGCGCACTCCGCGATGCGCTCAAGATTGTGCGTCATCTCTTTCCATTTCGTGACAAATGCGTACCTGGTGCACATCAGCCATGTTTCAATGCTCAACTCGGGCTCTGTCCTGGAGTCTGTGCCGGCACAGTCACCAAAGAAGAGTATGGTCGGACCGTGAATCACATCCGATTGTTTTTTGAAGGTCACAAGCGTGATATCGTGAAGGACCTCAAGCGAGAGATGAAGCTGGCAGCCAAGGAGCGACGCTTTGAGCGGGCAGGAGAAATCAAGCGTACCCTCTTTGGATTGCGACACATAGAGGACATGGCACTTATCAAAGACGACGTGCGCGAACGTCATGCTCACCGGATCGAAGGGTACGACGTCGCCCATCTCGGCGGGACGGCTTCGGTTGGGGTGATGACGGTTGTTGAGGAGAGTCGACCGAACAAACAAGAATATCGACAGTTTAAACTGCGTGAGAAGCACGGTGGCAATGATCTCTCGGCCCTCGGAGAGATCCTCACTCGTCGGCTGAAACATAGCGAGTGGCCACTCCCTGAAATGATCGTCGTCGATGGAGCCAAACTCCAGTATGAGGTGGCGGAACGAATCCTCCGCGAAGCAGGGCTCTCTATCCCGGTGATCGGGGTAGTGAAGGACAGTCGCCATCAGCCCGAGCGCCTCATCGGCCCACAGTCACTCATCGAACGATTCGAAAAAGAGGTCCTCCTTGTGAACGCTGAAGCTCACCGCTTTGCTCTTACTTTTCACCGCAAGCGACGGGGGAAGGAGTTTTTGGGGAATAGATCATAGACCCCCTCCCCACTCTATGCTATCATGACAAAAAAGACTTCTTATCTATGTCTTCCTGTCCC
>CAYNNJ010000015.1:0-11828 GCA_964398755.1 uncultured Bdellovibrionales bacterium | reverse complement strand
CAAATGAATCATCGGAGCGTAAGCGTTAAACACACTCATGGAAACCGAGCGTCCCTGAAAATCAATCGGATTGAGCACATGATAGCCATCAATGCGCACATCGACCACGGCCGCATTAATCAGTTTGACATCGATATCATTCTGGCCGGTTTCCCAGGAGAGCTGACGCTTAATTCGTTCGTAGGCCTTTTCCTGTACTTTTTGGATAATCATCTTGAGCTCTGAGACACCGATATGCATCTCAGGATTGACGCGTTCGTAGTGTACCGTGGTCGTCGTCCCCTTCACGAGTTCCCCGGCAATGCCGATGATGCTTTTCTCTACGCGCTTCACCCCGGCTTTTTCTTTGGCAATCGTAATAGCCTCACGGGCGGAATCAATCACCCCGCTAATATCCGAGACGGCACCACTCTGCATATTCCCAATTTTTTGCGCCGTCCGACCGACACCGATGACGACGCCTCGTTTGGCGCCCTTTTCCACACGGAGAATAAGCGCTTTGACGACCTCGGTGCCGATGTCGAGCGCCAAAACCAAGTCGGAATCTTTGCGAAATGAGAGGTTCCCAAACAAACCCATAATCACTGTATATTTCTGTTTCTATTATACCATTGTTCGCCCGATCAAGAGAGGCGCTCAGCCACGATATGTGTCACCAGTTCATCTCGAAGCGGAATATCCAAGAGTCCCTCTATGGCCCCATAGGCCCCGACCACGCTCCCGCTATTGGCTATACCGGAAGCAAGCGCCTGATCAAGCGTCTGCCCGGCCAAATATGAGGCAAAAAATCCCGATCCAAAGGCGTCCCCGGCTCCTGTGCTGTCGACCACCATCGTTCTGGTATGAATCGGACAGTGCCACATTTCTTTCCCGTCACTGGCCCAGGCCCCACGCTTGCCGTCGGTCATACCAATGACACCAACGCCTAGCCCATTCAGAGCCCGGAGAAGATAGGCTTCATCATTCAACTCATCATCACTGGGACGAACAGACTGTTGCATGAGGAGTTCGATGGCTTCGTCCTTATTGAGAAGAAGAACATCAACCTTCGGTAAGACTGAAAAAATACGCTTGGCGTCTTCCCGAATATTATGCTGTCCAGGGTTGTAAGCAAGGCTAAGACCATACTGTTGCTTCGCTTCAAAGAGCGTGGCGAGATTCGTTCGCCAATCACCATTGAGGGCACTCACAAAAAGCCATTTGGCTCCCTTGAGTTTCGCCGACTCTACCATGAGAAGTTCGTTTGCATCGCGATTGTGAAAAATAGTCCGCTCACCAGTCGACGGTACCACGATGATAGCCGAGAGGTCGGTCTTGGCATCAGGAAAGGTATGAACCAAATGAGTCGCCACTTTGAGTCGCGTGAGTTCCCGGAGAATGAACCGGCCCATTTCATCTCCTCCGATACAGCTGTAGGTTGCTACTGATCGCCCGAGTCGCGAGAGACCGGAGGCGACGTTCGCTGCCACCCCACCAATCGCCTCGTAACGATCCTCAACCCGATATTTCCCCCCAAGTTCAAAAGCGATCTTTTGTTTGGCGGTGATATCCTCCGGCGTATCCAAAACAACGCCTTCATCGGTCGGAAAAAAGATGTCCTGTGAGGCCGATCCGACGCAGATGACTTCTGTATTTTTCTGAAACCACATAAGCACTGACTTACTCGTTAACCTCTTTGACCGGAATCTGAATCTTTTGGAGCGCCATATAAATTTCCGAGAGCCGGTTGTATTTGGCCAAGCGTTCACCTCGAGACAATGATCCGGACTTGATAAATTCTGCCCCAGTACCGACGGCGAGGTCGGCAATAAAATCATCCGGCGTCTCGCCTGACCGATGAGAAATAATCCGGTTCATGCTCTCACTTTGAGCGAGTCGCATACAATCAAGCGTCTCCGTGACGGTACCAATCTGATTGACTTTGATAAGGACCGCGTTACAGGCCTTCTCAGCAATCGCCTTTTTGAGACGGGTGACATTGGTCACCAGGAGATCGTCACCAATAAGCATTACCCCCTGCTTCCAAGCGGCCGGTTCACGCTCGAGTTTCTCCTTCATAGTGGCCCAGCCTTGCCAGTCCTCTTCGTGGAGTCCGTCTTCGATCGAAACAATAGCAAATTTACCCATCCACTCACGATAGAGGTTGACGAGACTCTCCCGAGACAGCTTGACGTCTTCGGGCTTCAAGAGATACTGGTCCTCTTTCTTGTCATAAAATGAGTCAGCGGCAACGTCGAGTCCGATAAAAACCTGCTCACCGAGCACATACCCAGCGTCCTGCACCGCTTCGCCGATAAGTTCGAGGGCCTGGGCATGGCCTTCGACGCGTGGCGCAAATCCACCTTCATCTCCGACCGACGTCGCAAATCCCCGTTGTTTCAAACGCTCCTCGAGGGCATGAAAAATTTCGCTCCCAGCCCGGAGTTGCTCAGGAAAAGAAGATATACCAAAAGGCACCACTTTGAATTCTTGGACCGATAGACCCGAATCAGCGTGCTTTCCCCCGTTCACGATATTGAACATAGGAACCGGGAAATGGGTACCGACCTCCTTTTTCCCATAGAGGCTCGCGATATGCTCATAGAGTGGTATCTTGGCCGACAGGGCAGCAGCCCGACACACAGCCAGCGAGACACCTAGGATTGCATTGGCACCAAGACGTCCTTTATTTGGCGTACCATCGAGAGTCTGCATCCGTTTATCGATGTCGCTCTGCTCTGATGCCTCCATCCCTCGTACCGCCTGGGCAAGCTCGGTATTCACGTGCTCCACTGCATCGAGCACTCCCTGCCCGCGGTAGCGTCTCACATCGCCATCGCGCAGTTCAAGCGCCTCAAAGGCACCAGTTGATTTGCCAGATGGCACACCGGCCTTCGACACGGTGCCATCATCGAGCGTCACCTGGACTTCAACCGTCGGCTCGCCACGTGAATCCAAAATTTCTCGCGCTACGACTTCGATAATTTTTGCCATAGAGGTGTAGAAAGCCCAAGAATCAAATCACACAAACCAAGCCACTTCTCTATTGCTAGTATATCACGCCTCGAGAGCAACAAGACCGGGAAGACTGTCACCACTTAGGTACTCGAGCATCGCACCACCACCGGAAGACACAAAGCTGATTTTCTCGATAGCGTCGGCCTTTTCGAGGACTGCGAGCGACTCCCCACCACCAATCACCACATACGCCTGACTCTCCAAGATGGCGTGCAGAATCGCGTCGGTACCGATGTCATAGGGCTTTTCTTCAAACTTCCCCATCGGACCGTTCCAAATAATCGTCTTCGCTGTCGCAATAATCTGTGTATAGTAGCCGATGGTTTGCGGGCCGATATCAAGCCTGAGCTCGGAATCAAAATCATTCGGGAGAAGAACCTTGTCGGAAAAGGTAATTTTTTGATCAAGCGCCTCGTTGGCAATACGTCCCCCGACGAGCACAGCATCATAACTCTTTTCGAGCGCCTGAATAAGCGGAAGCTTGGTCTCAATCTTCGCGCCACCGATGATAGCAATCGCCGGATGTTCCGGAGACTGACGGACACGATCGAGCTCCGTCAATTCTTCTACCAGTCGAAGTCCGGCAAAAGACGGCAAGAGCCTTGTTATTGCCTCAACCGACGCGTGAGCGCGATGGCAGACGCTAAAAGCTTCATTCACATAATGAGTAAAAGGCACTGCCAACCGCGCAGCAAATTCGGCATCGTTGGTTTCTTCTTCCGGATAGAAACGCACATTCTCAAGAAGAAGCACCTCCCCAGGCTGAAGCGAGTCAAGCGCCGATACGACGGAATCGCCCACACAGTCTGGAACAAATACGACGGTACGCTCAAGCGAACGGGCAACCGCGTCGGTCAATTTTGAGACCGAATATTCGGGGTTTGACTGACCATCCGGTCTCCCGAAGTGAGTAAGGAGCGCAATTTTGGCCCCCGTGCTTTCCGCCAAGCGATCTACGGTCTTCTTGGCAATGTCGAGTCGGAAGTGTTCCTCTATATTTCCGATGTTACTCTGCTCAATATTGAAATCCACTCGCAAGAGGATGCGTGCGCCAGAAAAATCTACCCCTTCGATACTCCGCAGTTCCATAGGTGTCGCTCAATCAATAAATTATGTGCTATTTTCCCATACCCAAAATCCCAATCATCACTCCGATGAGTGCAGTGAGAGCGGTAAATATCCAGGCTCGCATGACAATCTTAGGTTCCGGCCAACCTTTGGCTTCAAAGTGATGGTGGATAGGTGCAGCGAGAAACACTTTGCGTCCAAAGAAACGCTTGGAAAAGAGCTGGAGGGCGACACTCCCCGACTCGATGGAGTAGAGCGCCACGATCACAAAGAGAACCAAGGCGGAATTCGTGAGCATCGCCACCACCCCAAGTGTGGTCCCGAGCGCTATCGCCCCAGTATCGCCCATAAAAAATCGCGCGGGATAGATGTTGAACCAGAGAAACGCGAGGAGCGCCCCCGCCAGTGCCGCACAAAAGGCAGCGAGATCCATCTTATTATGTACAAACGCAATGAGCGAAAAGGCGCTAAAGGCGATGAGGAGTACACCACCATTGAGCCCATCGAGGCCATCCGTTTCATTGGATGAGATAGCAGCAAACAAAATGACAAAGATAAACAGTGGGATATACCACCACCCAATCGTGAAATCACCGACGGCCGGTATATGAATCTCGTCCCACCCAAGCTTGCTATAGAACCACCACGCGCCAACACCCGCGATGAGGAAAAGCCACCAGAATCGAAACGCGAAGCGCATGCCACCTCCTTTGTTTGTCCCTCGTCCCCGCACGCTCATATAGTCATCGAGGAGGCCGAGGAGCCCCGCTGTCACCAGTACAAAGAGTGGCAGCCAGACCTGGGAACGCTTGAAGAAATCGAGCCGAGCAATAAAGTTCGTGTTGGTCCATTCGGCGATAAAGGGAAAAACATAGTGGGAAAGAAGCACGAGGAGGAGTACCGTCACCCACACTATCACTCCACCCATGGTTGGTGTTCCGGCCTTACCGGCATGAAGCTTGTTCACAAAGGTGAGTTGTTCACCATTGACCGACTTTTCCTTTATCTTGATCCCGAATTTGTACTTGTAGAGGATGTGGGTCCAAAGTGGCGTGAGGGCAAAAGCAATGAGAAAAGCCAAAAGACCTGTCGTCAAAACTTTGAGGACATTGATAATGGTCGGGACACTCTGGATCTGCGCTATTTGGATGGCATCCATGATGGTAGAGAATTATAAACTATTTCCAATCAAAAGCCTGGAAGCTCCAGTCGAACATTGACCGGATACTCTGCCACCGGGACTGGTCATCGAGGACCACAGCGACCACTTTGTGATTGGCGGTATAGTCGGTCGCGACTGCGAGGAGTGAATAACCCGCAAGCGGCGTAAAACCGGTCTTCGTTCCGATGAGATTCGGAAACTGACCCAAGAGTTCATCTGTGTTAAAGATCTCATGCTGATACTTTCCATCAGCCGATGGGATAAACTGTTTCTCATAACGCATAATTTCCCAAATTTCCGGATACTCGAGCGCGTGAACCGCTACCTTGGCGATATCGGCCGCCGAAGAATAGCACTCGTGTTCTCGTCCATCGGGTTCCAGCCCCGATGGCGTGCAGAAGTTTGAATTTTCAAGACCAAGCTCCTTCCCTCGCTCATTCATTATCTTGGCAAACCCATCCTGCGTCTTCCCGATGTGCTTGCCGAGGGCGATGGCTGCATCGTTCGCGCTGTTCATGAGGGCAGCCTTCAAGAGATTTCTCACACTCATCTGCTCCCCTGGCTTGAGACGTACGCCGTTACAAAATCCCGATCGCGGACAGCCGACGCGCGTCCCTTCAGCGTACACTGCCTCTTCATCAATGGTGACGAGCTCATCCAAATCCTTGACCCGCTCCATAACAATGGTTGCCGTAAACAACTTGGTGAGTGAGGCTATCTGGCGTCGCTCATGTGCGTTTCGCTCATAGAGTACCTGACCTGATTCCGCATCCATAATGATAGAAGCATGGGCCGTCACAATATTGAGGCGCGGTGAGTACTCCTTGAGTTGTGGCTGGTAACTGGTCGCCAGCTGTCGACTCTCGGCGACAACAGGCCTGAGTTCTTCTGATACCCCGAGAACCGTCGGCTCAGGTAAAGTGGAGCGTTCTACAGCAGTCTCCCGCCCTATGGCTGTTTCAAGCCAAGAAAGCACAGGCTCACTCCCACCACCATACCAGCCAAAAGCAAAAGCGGTCGTGATAAGCATCAAAAGAAAGAGGAAAAAGCGCATAGATTATTCTTGAGGAGGGGTTTCTGTTTTGGTTTCACTTTCGGTAACATCAGGTTGCGCGGCCAAGATCAGCTTGAGTCGTTCATCCTGTGAGAGCGTCTCAAAATCAGGGAGTTCCGAAATATGTCCCAGACCGAGCGTCTCGAGAAACTGCATGGTTGGTCGATAGAGGTATCCCCGACTGTCACTCGGATTTCCCTCACGTGAGATGAGATCACGAAGGAGAAGATTGCGAAGTGTGAAACTGCAGTTGACACCGCGGATAGCATCAATCTCGGCTCTTGATATTGGTGCCCGATACGCCACGATAGCGAGCACCTCGAGCGCCGCCTTACTCAAATTTTCTTGGAGCTCACTTTTCGTGAGATTCTCAACAAGCGGAGCGTGCTCCGGCTTGGTCGCCAGAAGTAGCGCCTCGTGAGTGGCAACAATCATGAGTCCTCGTTCTGCCTCTCGCTCATATCTGAGGGCAAGCTCTTTTCCAGCGCTCCGAATCTCCTCTTCGGATACGGAGAGAATCTTGGCCAAACGAGTACACGTGAGCGCCTCGCCACTCACAAACAGGAGGGCCTCAAGCGATGAAAGGAGTGCGGGAGTAGCCATAGTCTAGGAAACAAGACGTTTTATACGAATGTTACTAAAATACTTCTCTTGTTCGACGGAAATAAATCGTTGTTTGATGAGCTCGAGCATCGCAAGAAATGACACGATGACTTCCACTCGATTTTCGGCGTTCTCGATGAGCTCATGAAAAGACGATTCCACCCGTTCCCCCAACGATTGCTGGAGATGAGAAATTTTTTCCTCGAGCGTGACGACGAGGGCAATCTCCTTTTCCGGTAGTATCTCAAAAACAGGAATATCACCAAGCACATCGAGAAAATGTTGTCGGAGTACCGCAGGCGAAATGTCCTTGGGCGGATAATACACGACCTGCGTTCCTAAGAAACTTTCCCGATGATGGGCGCTCTTCCGGGTGCGGAAATAGGTTCCCAATCCTTGTGCTGCCTCTCGAAACAGACGGTAGGCCTTCAGGTGATACTCGAGGTCTTCCATCGCCTCTTCCTCTTCATCGCTAAACGTGAGAATCGGCAGAAGTGCTCTTGACTTGATGAGTATCAATCGGGCTGCAATCGTGAGAAAGGCCGAGAGATTTTCGAGGGACAGATGCTCTTCATCCCGGATATACCCGAGGTACTGATCCGCCACCTGGGCAAGGCTCACTTGGGTAATATCCAGCTTTTCTTTTTCGATCAGATTGAGGAGAAGATCAAGCGGCCCCTCAAACTTTTCCAAGTGAAATTGATAGCTCATACCCGGGAAATGCTCAGGAAAATTGCATAACGAAAGAGGAAATGGTCAGTCCCATTTCCTCTCTACGATACCATTTTTTAGCCATTTTTGAAAATCCCCTACTTCCCATTCACATTCGAAGTAATATCACAGGCGAAGTTGAAATAGCCTTGGGTAGCGGTGAGATTGAGGAAGGGTTTGTCAGGACTCGCCGTATCCACAAGGATGGTGAGGACGACGTTTACGATAAGGTAGGCAGAGAGCATGACAGCAAAGCCAATAAGAGAGGCAATCATGCCTCCTTTGGCAGTTTCCATCATGCTACTATTTCCCGCTGAGAGGATGTAGAGGACACCCATGGCAAAGATAACGGTAATCGCGATAATCGACATGATCCGGAGACCCCAGGCGACGAGGCCTTGGCCCCCTAAGACGATATGACAGAGGGTACAGGGTTTGGTTTCGTCAATATCGCTCGTATTGACATTATCGATGTTTCTGCCACAGGGGATGAGGGAGGGTGAGTCTCCAGATGGAACTGGAGGAGCAATGGGGTTCGGGGGAGCGAGAGGAGTAGGGCCGGGACCAGGGGTTGGGCCGGGAGGCCCGGACCCGCCACCACAATCATTCACCGCACAAGACGAACTACACTTGGCGGGACAATAACCATTACTTGCTGTGCCATCATCACACGCTTCACCAATATCAATATTCTTGTTGCCACATTTCCGTGGATCAACGTCTGGTGGAGGAAAATTTCCCTGATCATCGGCAAAGACCACTTGAACAGTGTTTCGTGCGGTTCCGTACCGGTTGGTACATTCAATGCTAAAAGTTCGCGTTGCTGTGACACTCTGAGGCGTAGACCGATGATAACCCGATAAATCTAACGGACCATCTCGATTGAGGTCTTTACTGCCACCATCCATCCAGTCCACTGCCCGACAAGTCGAGGGCGGGTAGACACCATTGTCATATACCTGCCAAACGAGCACGGTCTCTCCGCCGGGTGCATAGAAACCATTGGGTGAGGCATCGAAATGCATCGTCGGTGGGAACGGCCGGCCACTATCAACAGTAACCGTCTGATTGAGCGTGTCCCCACTCGCTGTATGAATACCGTCATCATTGGAACAACCAAGACTAAACGAAGAACTGGGAGCCGTTACGGTAAAATCCATGCTTCCACCCGTAGCCGAAACAAACTCCGAATAGAACTTCCCCTGCTGACCACTGACTCCCTCAAGCAGGCATTTGGTCGCGTCCTTCACGGTCCACGTCAAAGTTGTCGTCCCGCCCCCAACAGGCAACGCAAGCGGATTTGCCTTAAACGTGAGTGTTGGTTTCGCGAGTAAAGGCGTAACCTCGGCTGTCCCTGACATTTTCTCTATCGAAACTCCGTTCTCATCAAAACATTCGATGGCAAAGGTAGTGGTCACAGAAATAGGGATATACCGTATCCCCGTTCGAGGAAGAATCCCAGACCAACCTCCACTTGCAAGACACGAAGTGGCAAACGGCGACATCGCCCAACTCACATTCACGGTCAGTGGACCATAATTTTTATCAGGATACACTTTAAATTCCGAAGCACGGACCTGAGTCGCCCCTGCCAAAAACAACACAAGCGTGAACGTACTTACAAAAATCGCTCTCTCTCTCCAATACATAGATCGCATGCCTTATTTTCTTACTCCTACCCAAAAAACTTGGCTACTTGGGTCACCAAGACCAAAGCTGAGAGTGCGATGGCTATGGCGATGATGGCATAGGTGGTGATCTTCTTCCCGATTTCCGCTTTACCCTCATCTCCTCCAGCAGTGAGATACATGAGACCACCAATGACGAGCATGATAATCCCGATGATACCAACTATAGAGAGGAGGAAATTGAGTACCTTGGTCGCAATTTGAGTAAAGGACTGGGCCTCATCGACCACTTGGGTGACTTCGATCCAACCTAAGAGTTCTCCGATCTCTTTCAGGAAGGCAGGAGCAGCGATAGCGAGAGCGAGACCGACCATAGCTGCGGTGATAGCTACTTTGGCTTGGGTGACTCGTGATTCATTGCCAGCAGAGAGGATATACATGACTGCTCCAACGATAATCATGATGATCGAGAGGGTCACCACAATACTTTGAAGCGTGGAGAGGACAGCGGTTAAGACACTGTCTACCGAGTTGTATTTGAGGGGGTTAAAGTAGCCTACACCTGGGGACGGAGGCGCAAGTGGAGTACAACATGAGCTCTGGGGATTACTACAGGTACCTGAGCCTGGTTTGTATTTGTCTATGGGGCACCCTCCGGTGATACAGACGTTAGGAAGAAGGCAGGTCGCATCTTGTGCGTTTGAGTGATACGGCAACAACAAAAATGTGCATACCCCGAAAAAAAACAGTATCCGAGTGATTCGTTTCATAAAGCTAGGAGATTACAAATTAGTTCCTTCGTATGATGGTGTCACGAAGAAAACAGGTCTCAAAGAGAGCAATGAAAAGAACCGTAGCGACCAAAAAGAAAATACTCTGCATCGGAAAAACAGCAAGCATAAGAGCCGAAAGGAAAGCGGCGATAATATTGGCGACCGGTCTCGCGGTCCGGAAAAAAGCGATAACATCCATATCGTCCGGACCGATCTGTTTGTAGAAATACGAATCACGGAGGATTTCAATACCAGCAATACCCACCCTCGTCATGAAGAGTGCCGTCCCCCACACGACGATGTCCCCCGGCGCCAAAAATGGAAGGACAAACGTGGCTGCCGCCGCAATCCCGATACTCCCGATGAGCATCTCCTTTTCGCCAAAGTACCGGTCAGCCAACCGTCCCAAAGGATACTGAAGGAGCACAAACGGTAGGAGCATAACTGTAAAAATGACTCCGATCTCGTTCCAACTAAACCCACTCTCGCGCAAGTACAGTGGTGTATAGACAATCATAAGCGCATAGAAAAACTCAAGCGCCAACGATATGTGGTAAATGCGGGACAAATTCCGCGAAGCAAGCATCTTTTTGAGCGTCACCCGAAAGCGAATCTTTTTCTGAATTGTCCGATTGTCCAAACGAAAACCGATGAGCGTCGCAATAAAAATGACTGTGTATCCCACGACAAGAGCCAAAAATATACCACTGTAGTCAAAGGCCTCCAGTGTCTTGACAGAAAGGACGGGAGCAATAAGGAGTCCGGCGTTCATGATAGTAAGGTACAGCCCACGGATACTCCCTGAGACCCGATCCTCTGAAAAGCTCTCAAGGAGAATATCAAGTGTCACCCACGTCACGTTGGTAGCAATGAGGAGGAGGAGTGCTGCCCCAAGCGAAACCATGGGTACCGTCGACGAAGCGAGGACGGCTGAGGCGCAGATAGAGAGACCAAGCGAGAGATAGAGTGCCCGGGCTCGACCGATAATCCGAATAAGTGGCTGGAGATAAAACAAGCTGGCTAATACAACAGCGTAGGCAATGAGATAGAAAGAGCTCACGTTGTCACTGCCAGAAACTTCCGAAAAAAACGTTGAAAGGATGTAAATAAAAAAAGCGTCGAGAAAGCCGAAGACGAACGATACGGCGCTCACGAAGCGAACCTTCTTCCTGTTGAGATTTTCTTTGTGCGGCATTTTTTTGTTTCTTGCCCTGAGCTTGTCACTGTCGTTACGCGAACTACGTGACGAGTCGAAGGGTTTTTCACCTTGCTCATAGTATACCACAAAATGCGACTCTGTCACTTGAGACAACTCGGTACATACCCTCGCCTCTCAGCGTCCTCCTGCGAAGTAAAACAGAGACGATTCTCAGGCTTGATACGTTTGGCGACCGCACAGCTCGCCAGGTGATATTTGTTACTATTCTTACTCCCAACATAGCGACATTCGGCATGCTTCGTCGATTCCGCTCTCGATTCGGTCTCGGGAATGACTACCGCATCGCCTGCGACTGCTGGAGCCACATTGGGGACGGGCACAGGAGCCAGGGTAACCTTGATCATTCCCTCACTCTTCATGCCATGGGAGAAATACCCCGCTTCAAACGATAAAGCCGCTACCAAGAGCACCCCTAAGAGGAGTCCCAGGCGTTCGCCATATTCATGAAACCACTGTAGCATCCGGTCTTTCATAGCCTCATATTCCCTGCTTGACCATTCGGGAAAGCCGTGATATACTCTCTCTACAGTATATCGCACTTCTCCTAATGTGTAATGACCCCCTCCTATGGCAACCAGAAAAGCGGGTGGATCAACCGCCCTCGGCCGTGACT
>CAYNNJ010000014.1:0-12060 GCA_964398755.1 uncultured Bdellovibrionales bacterium | reverse complement strand
TGGAAGTCAACGCTACAGTCTACCAAGAAAAGGGGCTTCGGGGTTTGAATTCGGGGGGTCTTGAGGAGGTTGACCTTCGTTTGAAAAACTGATACGATGGGAAACAATTGTATCTTTTTTCTCTTCACCTGTGAAAAAATCAGTCATCGAAGTGCGGGGAGCGCGGGTCAATAATCTCAAAAATATTGACGTCGATATCCCTCGGGATTCACTTGTCGTCATTACGGGACTGTCCGGTTCGGGCAAGTCATCGCTCGCCTTTGATACGCTGTTTGCGGAAGCGAATCGACGCTATGTCGAGTCGCTTTCTTCGTATGCGCGCACGTTTCTCGACGGCTTCGACAAACCGGACGTTGATGCCATCCGGAACCTTTCGCCGGCTATCTCGATTGATCAGAAGAGTGTCTCACGTTCCCCACGTTCGACCGTCGGCACCATGACCGAGGTCTATGACTATCTCCGGATCCTCTATGCCAAGCTCGGTGTCCCACACTGTCCCACCTGTGGCAAGGTGTTGTCGCGGAAGAGTGTTCGGGAGATCCTCGAAGAAATTCTCGCTCTTCCAGATGGCATGAACCTTGTTTTTTTGGCGGAGAGTACCCAACTTGCGGGGCGGAGCGAACGCGAGGCACTCGCGCTCGTCAATACCTGGGGCTACGTCCGAGTACGCTTCCGAGGTGAAATCGTGCCTCTCGCCCAGGCTATCGGAGAGGCAGGATCCGAGGTGACGCCGATTGGTATCGTGATTGATCGGTTGGCCCTGGATCGCAAGCGTCCGGATAAGGAGCGACTCATCGATGATATCCAGACGGCATTCCGGGTCGGTGGTGGTACCTTTACTCTGTGTCTCAACGGCATGGGTGAGGAGCATGTCTACAACGAGGAGTATCGCTGTGAGACCTGTGATATCCATCTGCCGGAATTTACGCCGAGCCATTTCTCATTCAATAGTCCGGAGGGTGCGTGCCCGAAGTGTGCTGGTCTCGGGATTACGCTTGAGTTTGATCCGTCGCTCGTCATCCCGAACAAGAGTCTCTCGATTGCTGAGGGAGCGATTCGACCTTGGAGCAAGATGAACAGTGATCGTCATGCCGGGAGTGGACCAATGCAACTCCTAAGGGAGTGTGCCAAGCGAGAGAAGTTTTCGCTTGATACCCCACTCAAAAAACTTTCGGCCAAACACTACGATGTCATCCTCCATGGCGAAAAGCGGGAAGATGAAAATCGTTTCCCTGGAGTGATTGCGCTCCTCGAACAGAAGTATCGTGAAACCAAGTCTGACCATCTCCGGGCCGAAATTGAAGCCTACATGCAGAGTCGAGTGTGTCCACTCTGTAACGGCAAACGACTGAAAGCGGTGACGCTCTCGGTCAAAGTCGATGAGTGGTCTATCGATGACCTCGTCAGTCAGAGCGTGGAGCGGTTCTTGGAGACACTCCGCCCGCTTCGTGACCGACTCATGAAGGTCAGTGAACGCGGTGTTATTGAACCATTGTTTCGTGAAATGGAAACTCGGCTCCAAGCCGTCGAAAAGGTTGGTCTCGGGTATCTGGAACTTTCGCGGAGCGCCGATACACTCTCCGGTGGAGAGGCTCAGCGTATTCGCCTCTCAGTCCAGATGAAGTCGGGCCTCTCCGGCATCATCTATGTCCTTGATGAACCGTCGGTAGGGCTTCATAGTCGTGACACCGAGCGCCTCGTGAGTGCGATTGAAGATCTCCGTGGCGGGAACAATTCCCTCGTGGTCGTGGAGCACGATGTCGCCATTATGAAACGAGCCGACTATATCATCGATATGGGTCCCGGAGCAGGGACGCTCGGGGGCGAGGTCATTTTTGCCGGGACTCCAGACAAGCTCTGGAAGTCAAATATCTTGACCGGTCAGTATCTCTCGGGTAAGAAGACGGTGACCCAAAAAATGAAGAAACGAAAATTGGGGAAGGACGCCATCACAATTATTGGTGCCACCGAACACAATTTGAAGAACGTTGATGCGACTATTCCGCTCGGCATGTTTGTGGCGGTCTCTGGTGTCTCGGGCTCCGGCAAGTCATCGCTCATCCACGATATCCTCTCTCGCGCCCTCTCCAAACACTTTTATCATGCCAAGGCCGTCCCAGGGGCCCACAAGAAAATCGAGGGCCTCGGCAATATCGACAAGGTGATTGCGGTCACGCAAGATCCGATTGGTCGGACGCCTCGCTCGAATGCGGCTACCTATACGGGAGTCTTTAGTCTCATCCGTGATCTTTTTGCTGGGACCGCCGAAGCGGAACGGGAAAAGTATTCGGCCAGTCATTTCAGTTTCAATATGCGTGGTGGGCGTTGCGAGACCTGTCAGGGTGGGGGGCTCAAGAAGATCGAGATGTACCTCCTCCCGGATGTCTATGTGCCGTGTGAGGTCTGTCAGGGGACCCGCTACAACCAAAAAACGCTCTCGATTGAATATCGCAGTAAGAATATTTCCGACATCCTTCGCATGACGGTGACCGAAGCGCGCCATTTCTTCCTGGATCAGCCGATGATCGAAGAAAAACTCCGGGTGCTTGAAGAAGTAGGCCTCGGCTACCTCGTTCTCGGCCAGAGTGCGACCAATCTCTCGGGTGGTGAGGCTCAGCGTATCAAACTTGCGACCGAACTCGCTCGCAAATCAACCGGCAAGACGCTCTATATTCTCGATGAACCGACGATTGGGCTCCACTTTGAGGATGTCCGACGTTTACTCGAAGTGCTCGAGGCACTCGTCGAAAAGGGAAATAGCGTTCTCGTCGTTGAGCACAATATTGATGTGATCAAGTCGGCTGACTGGGTGCTCGAGCTCGGGCCTGATGGTGGCGCCAAGGGTGGCGAACTCATCTACGCTGGCCCGCCAGAGAAACTCAAAAACTGCAAGCGCAGTTTCACGGCGAAATACTTGTAGTGTTTTTTTGTTGGGAGGTGTCTCATTCACCCAGAACCTTTCCGAGATCACTCGCTTCCCCGGCGTGGAAGCTCGCTCTTGGAAGGTCGCGCTCTTCCGCCCCCGGCGGAAACCGTGCCCGCGCTGACCTTCCAGCGTTCCCGGAAAGGTCCTGGGCTCTGAGACCGTGCCTGCACACTGTCTGTGGCATTACTTACGTTTGTTACGCTTTTTCAATCTTCAGGTGGATTTTTTTCATTGTTTTGTTGTTTGAAGAAATCTCTCGGTTCGAAAAAAGAGCTGTGGCCGGCCGTTGATTGGAGGCGACTTTTTTCGGTAACCGAGAGTATTGATGAGTCCGAAACAATGATAAAAAATCTCACCTGAATGGTTGAAAATTCGAATTCTCAGGGATGGGCTTGTTTTTGAGTAAAAAAAGAACACCCAATTATTTTACAAGCGGGGTGTTGGCGCTTGGTGGCGTCAGCCTTTGATGAGGTAGATGCCGAGACAGATGATGGCGATGCCAATCATCTGTTGCAGCGAAATGGCGGTTCCCTTCACGAGGTAATCGATGAAGGGGGCAAAGGCTGCCATACAGACCACCATGGTTGTGACGAATATCCCGGTTGGGATGTTCGGATCAGCTGACTTCGCGCCGTAGTAGTACACGGCGACACCGTTCACGATGCCGGCCATGACAACGATGGCGAAAGCCTTCCAGGTGAATAGGGGGCTTTCGATGATGTCCTTGGTGCCGACGATGGCGCTGCCGATGACGGAACCGATGAGAATGAGAATCCCCATCCAGGCGCCAGGAACACCTGATTTGCTACCGAGAATCGGCCAGGCGACGAATGCCAGGGCGATACCAGCAGCCCAGAGGAAGAGCGATGTATTCATGATCCAAGTCCTTTCGTGGCTTGGTTGAGGGGAGGGGAAAGATTGTCAAAAGTACTACTTAACCGTGCAGTATAGCATAAAAAATGAGAAAAGTCAATAGTGAGGAGACAGCATGAAAATGCTAGACTGAAAGAGTAGTCTACCCCTTTGCTTTCTACATACTCCTTCTACATCTTGTTCTCCCCATGAGCTTTCAATTGGGCAAAAACATAACGGCGACGCTTACGTACTATGACGTGATGGATTTTCCATTGACGTCGTTTGAAATTTGGAAGCATCTCCTTGAGTACGATGAGAACCAGGCGGTAAGTGATGAGAATGTCTCGCTCTCGGCCATCTGGGATATCCTCCATTCACCCCAGCTCGCTCCGCGGATATCGGAACGTGATGGGCTCTACTGTCTCCGTGGACGCGAACACCTGATCGAAGAACGGGTCCGTCGCGACAAGCTCTCCGTGCGAAAACTGAAACGGATGAAGCGCCTTGTCTCGTGGCTCGCCTTTCTCCCATATCTCCGCATGATTGGAGCGACGGGGAGTCTCTCCATGAAGCATGGCGAACGAGGGAGCGACTGGGATATGTTTGTCGTTCTCAAGAGCGGTCGGATGTTTACCGGACGGACGGTCCTCACGGGATTTCTCCAGCTCATTGGCAAGCGTCGGCATGGTCGGGCGATTGCCAATCGGGCGTGCCTCAATTATTTTGTCACTGATGATCATCTGGAAATAGATACCAAGGACCTTTTTTCGGCCCACGAGTATCGCTTTCTCATTCCGCTCTTGTCTTTTGATACTTTTCAGAGTTTTGAACGGGCCAATCACTGGATCAGTCGGTTCAAACCAAACCTTGAGGCGACTCTCATTCCGTCCCGTTTGACGGTACAAGTGTCTCCTCGTATGCGGACGGCGCAACAGTGGTTGGAGCGAGCATTGGATCTCATTCCGATGGAGGGAATGCTCTCGCGTTGGCAAAAAAAGAAGATTGCTCGCAATCCCAAGACTCGCATAGAGGGCGGTCTCATCCAGGCGACGAGTCAGGCACTCGTCTTTTTGCCACACCCGCGTGGACCGCGGGTCTATGAGCAGTTCAAGACACGGCTTCGAGCGTGAAAATATGGTATACTATGGCTAGACTTTGAAGAAAAGTCTCAAATACCCATACCAACATGCCGAAGTTTTTCTATACTGCCAAAAATGCCACGACGGGCGAAACGTCGGGTGGCGAGATGGAAGCCAAAGATGAAAAATCTCTGGCTCAGGATCTCCGGGCTGAGGGCCTCCTCCTCACCTCATTCAAAGAAGAACAAGTTGCGACCTCACTTCAGGTGAAGTTTTTTGATCGTTTCAAAACAGTTCCGCTCAAAGAAAAGATGACCTTTACCCGGAATCTCTCGGTGATGGTGTCTTCTGGGCTTACCGTGTCGCGGGCGGTTCATAATCTGTCGCTCCAGACGAGAAACAAGACCTTCAAGCAGATTCTCGACAGTGTGAATGATGACCTCCAGAGTGGGAAGACCCTTTCTGAAGGCCTCGGCAAGTACCCGCAGGTGTTCAATGAGTTGTTTGTAAACATGGTGTATGTCGGTGAGGTTTCTGGTAACCTCGAGGAGGTACTTGATATCTTGGCGCTTCAGCTCGAGAAGGAAAACGATCTCCTTTCCAAGGTACGGGGAGCACTCATCTATCCGGCTGTTATCGTGGTCGCTATGATTGGTATCGGTATCCTCATGCTCGTCTATATCCTCCCCAAGATTACCGGCGTATTCAAGGATATGAACGTCGAACTGCCGGCGACGACTCGAGTCATCATGGCCTTGTCGGACTTTATTCGGGAGAATGCGATATTGAGTACACTGGTTTCGGTCATGTTGGTGGTAGGGGTTCGGTTGTTTTCACGGACGGCGACCGGTAAGCGGTTTTTTGGCTTTATCTATGTTCGGATGCCAATCGTCGGAAATATCGTTATCAAGGTGAACTGCGCCCGTTTTGCCCGTATCTATAGTTCGCTCTTGAAGAGTGGTGTCTCCGTCGTGAATGCTCTTACGATTATCTCCAAAACCCTGGCCAATCCTTACTATAAAGATGCGCTCGCCGAGGCTATAGCGGAAATTCAGAAAGGAGTGGAACTCTCTAAAGTGATTGGCAAGTACCCGGTTATTTTCCCGCTCTTGGTGTCGCAGATTCTCGAGGTGGGAGAGGAAACCGGAAAGTCCGAAGTGGTTCTCCAGCGACTGGCCGAGTTTTACGAAGAGGAAGTGTCACAGATTACCAAGAACATGTCGTCTATCATCGAGCCGCTCCTCATGCTCTTTATCGGTGGTGGAGTAGGATTTTTTGCAGTGGCGATGCTCCAGCCTATGTATTCTGTGCTTGATAATATCAACTAAGCTTTTGTTTTCGGTGTATTTCGTTGTTCTCGGCTCCGGTGCTCGACACTGTACCCTTACGGGTACAGCTTACGGATCTCCTCGCCGACACCTAGAACTCCCCTCAAAATCAAAAGCTTCTCAACGTATGCAAGTTATAAGCCATAAGCTAAAAGCTAAAAGCTACCCCGGTTTCACTCTCATTGAGTCCTTGGTGCTTTTGTTTATTTTTGCGCTCATTGGAGTGGTATTTCTTCAGACCTATTCCGTCGGGACAAAATTTATCATCGAATCCAAGAACCGTCTGGGCGCAACAGCGCTCGCCAACCAGAAAATGGAAGTGATTCGGAGTATTGAGTATGATGCTATCGGTACGACCTCCGGTGTGCCGGCTGGCTCACTCCTTGAAGATGAGAACGTCGATGTGAATACCCGGCGCTATGCCGTCCATACGTTTGTGCAGTACGTGGATGATGCCTTTGATGGGACGGCTGGTGGATCGGGCGCATCACATGACAATATACCGACTGACTACAAGCGCGTACGGATTACGGTAACTTGGGGACTCGGAGGAACAGATCAATCGGTCGTCTTATTTGGTAATATTTCGCCCAATGGCGTGGAGTCATCAACTGGTGGTGGAGTGCTCGCTATTAACGTGCTCGATCAAAGTGGTACCGGCGT
The DNA here is from genome assembly GCA_964398755.1 of uncultured Bdellovibrionales bacterium. Lineage (GTDB taxonomy): Bacteria > Patescibacteriota > Minisyncoccia > Moranbacterales > UBA1568 > UBA1568. The sequence goes on along the minus strand of CAYNNJ010000014.1, from coordinate 5,209 downwards.
CGAAGGAGCGAGTGTCCATATCGTGAATAGTAGCGCTGGTGTCAATGTGACTGGGACGACGGATTCCACAGGCAACCTGACCCTTCCCGGTGCGCCGGTTGGAACCGAAAAATATGTGCTGACGATTTCGAAAAGCGGGTACTATGGAGCATCGACGTATCCTGCGTATCCGACTTCTTCGTATAATCCGGTAGATGTCCATGCCTCGGTCGTCGCGAATACCTTGAACCAAAAGACCATTGTCATGGATCAATCTTCGGATATCAGACTCACGATGAAGGATCCGTTCGATACGGTAGTATCAGGAATCGGCTTTAGCCTGACAGGGGGGCGTGTCCTCGGTACCGTACCAGTGACCGGTGTCTCGGTGCTCGGCTTTACGACGACAGGAACATCTAATGGATCGGGCCAGGCGAGTTATGCCGACCAGAGCTATGGAAACTATACGCTCACTCTTACGGGTACCAGTCATGATCTCATGCGCGTATCGCCAGGTGGCGCCACGTCGAATGTTTTTGCGGCGACCGCCGGAGCTGATACCAATATTGATGTCATTGTGCTCGACAAGAGTATCGGGTCGCTCAAAGTCGTCGTGAAGGATCAGGCGACGAATAATCCACTCTCAGGTGCCAGTGTTCACGTGACCAACGTGACGCTTGGGTATGATGCGACGGTGACGACCGATACCTACGGTGGCGCCTATTTCCCGACGACGCTCCCCGCGCTCGCCGATGGCACCTATGATATCGAGGTAACACTCTCAGGCTATACGACGAGTACCACGACTGAGACGGTGAGTGGAACACTCCAGACCAAAACGGTAACTTTGACCCCCTAGGATATGACACTCCGCAACCGAAATCTCAAGGCCATGACCCTCATGGAGATGCTCGTTGCCATAGGCATCGGTGCCTTGGTGATGCAGGGATTTTCGATGCTCCTTTTCAAGGCCTGGGATACCAACAAGTTTATTCTTGAAGAAGGAATGGCTTCGGCGGCTGCGTCTCGAGCCACGAACCGAGTAGTGATTTTGCTCCGAGGCGTGCAGCAGGCCGATAATGGTGACTATCCTATTACCACTGCCGGACCATTCGATATTGTTTTCTATAGTAATGTGGATACGGATAGTGCGGTGGAGCGAGTCCATTATTTTCTTGATCAAGCTAATGACCAACTGAAGATGGGCGTGAGTGATCCGCTTGCCACGAATCCGGTCACTTATCCGGCAACCGATACCACAGTGACGGTAGTGACCAATTTTGTTGTCAATGAAAGTGATAATCCTATTTTTTATTACTACAATAATAATTATCCGGGTGATACAACCAATAATCCGCTGGCGAGCCCGGTCAATATCGGTTCGATACGCATGGTTCAGGTGAAGCTCCTCATCAACATCGATCCGGTACATGCCCCGAACAACGTTTATATCTCATCGTTTGTCGATCTCCGTAATATCAATGGCTATGATTAAAGGTAAAGGACCAAGAGGATCGGCGCTTGTCTATGGACTGGTCATTATGACCATCGTCTCGATTGTGATGACGTCCATCATCGGGTTTGTGGTCACCCAAACCAAATATTCGCTACAGACTCAGGGTCGGGAGCAGGCTTTTCAGATAGCTGAATCAGGTATCCATTTTTATCGATGGTATCTCGCCCATCAGGTAGAGGGACGGACGGCGAGTCAGGTAGCGGCGTTTTGGGCCACAGGCAATCCGTATGGGGTGGCGACACCCTATGAGGTAGAATATCGGGATCCAGGTGGCGATCCTATCGGCAAGTATCGTCTCGAAGTGACGCCACCAACGCTTGGATCTACGGTAGTCTTGGTCAAGTCAACTGGTTGGACGTATCGTTTCCCGAACACACAGCGTATTATTCAGGTTCGTTTCCGCAAGCCATCTTGGAGTGAATATGCGGTACTTGCAAATGATACGATGCGCTTTGGGGCGGGCACCGAAGTATACGGCAAGATTCATTCCAATCAGGGGATTCGATTTGATGGGGTAGCACATAATATCGTGACGAGTGCGGTCTCAAACTACAATGACCCCGATCACACGGGAGCCAACGAATTTGGTGTACATACCCATGTCAGTCCGGTTGATCCGCTTCCATCAGCTGCCGTACCCAGTCGCCCCGATGTCTTTATGGGGGGCCGTTCCTTTCCGGTCGCTTCGACGGATTTCAATGGTGTCTTGGGAGATCTCTCCTATATGAAGAGCCAAGCCCAGTCGGGCGTCAGTGGAAGTCGGTATTTTGACAATACCGGACAAGGGCGCCATATCATCCTCAAGACAAACGACACCTTTGACATTCGGACGGTCCAGAGCTTCAATGCTTCGACCAATGAAATCAACAATTATAGTGGTGGTTGGTCCAACTACGCTATTCCGAATGACGGGATTATTTATGTGGAAAACAACGTGTGGATAGAGGGGACGGTAAATGGACGACGTGTGACAGTGGTCGCAGCCAATCTGCTCTCGTCTTCCAAGAAATCAGTATACCTGGGGAAAGATATTCGTTATACCAACTATGACTGTACAGACATGGTTGGACTGGTTGGGCAACAAGATGTCGAGGTATATCGGGCGAGCAACAATTTCCTCCGGCTTGATGCGTCGCTCATTGCCCAATTGGGACGAGTCGGTCGCTCGAACTATACCGGATCGAATGCTATCCGCGACACGATCACGGTTTATGGAGCAATTGCGAGCAATCAGCGGTATGGCTTTGCGTGGGCTGATTCTATGGGGAATCATGTCTCTGGTTATCAGAATCGCGATCTCTATTATGACAACAATCTCTTGTATTGTCCGCCGCCGTATTTTCCGACCGGTACGCAGTATGAGATGGACTTGTGGCAGGAAGAGTAGCAATCATATGCTATGATAGAGAGAGACAAAACACATAGAAAGACAGCATGAATCTCTTACGAAAAAAAATATTCGATCTCTTTCCGAGTTCGTTCGGTCTCGATTTGTCCGACCTCTCTATGAAGGCCGTGTGGCTTGATCGTACCGGAGGACATGACTCGGTCATGAGTTTTGGCTCGGTGCCACTGGCGCTTGGGAATGTGGTGGATGGTGAAATCATGAATCCGGAGGCAGTTCGGAGTGCTATCGAGAGTCTCCTTGAGAAGTCAGGCCCCAAAAAAATTGGAACCCGTAAAGTGATTTGTTCTCTTCCTGAGACCAAGGCGTTTCTTCGTATTATTTCCCTTCCTCGCATGGAGAAAGAAGAAGTGAAAGAAGCAATCAAATGGGAAATAGAAGCGAACATTCCGCTCACGCTCGACCAAGTGTACTACGACTGGCAAATACTTGACCTCAATGTCGTCGGCGAGAAAGGTAAGATGAACGTGCTGGTGGTGGCCGTGGCTCGGAGCGTGGTGGATCAGTTTACCGAGGTACTCGAGAGTGCTGGTCTTGAGGTTATCGGTCTTGAGACCGAGTCTATCGCACAGGCTCGGAGCCTGCTTCCAGAGAAGAATGATAAAAATACCACCCTGATTGTTGATATCGGTGACCGACGGACCAGTTTTCTTATTGCCATCGGAAGTACGCCGTGCTTTACCTCGTCCGTACCGCTTTCTTCTCAGATGGTGACCGAAGCCATTTCCAAGGAACTCAAGATTTCTTTTGATGAGGCAGAAGCGATCAAGATTAAACACGGCTTGGGGTCGCTCGCGATGAAGAGTCCGGTGCTCAAGGCGGCGGAGCCGGTGCTCGAGAGCATCGCGGTGGAGATTGAGCGCTCGATTGATTTCTACGTTAACAGTCTTCGTTACTCGAGTGGGATTGACTCGATTGTCCTCTGCGGTGGCGGGTCCAATATGAATGGTTTTCTCCCGTATATGACCAAACGACTCGGGAAACCGGTAGAATCAGGAAATCCCTGGGTCAATGTGCAGTTGGGGCGAGAGATTCCGATTATCGACAAACGACGTTCGGTACAGTATTCGACAGCTATCGGTCTGGCATTAAGAGGTTTGGACGAATATGAAGACTTTGCTTAATCTTCTCCCCGAGGAGAAGAAAGATGCTATCCAAAATCGCCTCCGGTCACGGTTTCTCCTGTGGCAGTTGTTCTTGGTGTTTGTTCTTGAGGCATTTTATCTCACGATGCTCGTGAGTACGTACTTTGTGTTGGACTATCAATTGAAGAGTTTGAAGGGACTTGAGACGACATCGCCCCTGGCCTCGACAGAAGATGAGAATCGTCTGAGTCAGTATGAAAAGAAATTCGAGGAAACGAACGCCAAGGTGGAGAGCGTGGCCCGGATTGAGTCAATTCATCTTCATTTTTCTCAGGTCTTTCGGCTTCTTGACCCGCTCCTTGTCGATGGGGTGACTATTCATGAGATTGCTACCAATGAATTTGTGGTTTCGGTCTCCGGTCTTGCTACGAAACGTGACGATCTTCTCCGCTTGGATGAACGACTCAAATCGGCTACCGAGTGTATTACAAACGTCAATATCCCTATTTCCAATCTGTTTTCTCAGAAAGATATTGATTTCCAAATGGACTTTTCGATTCGTCCTGAATGCCTTCAAAAACTATGAAAAATTGGCTGGAACAACATAGGCAGTCGATGCCGCTTATAGTGATGGTCGGACTTTTCGCCGCTATGGGACTCATGGCGTGGTTTGGGATACGTCCGCTTCATGCGTTTATCAAAGACAAGGCTGACGCGATTCAGGAGTACTATGCGTTTCGAGAAAATCGTGAGCGACAAATCAAGAAGCTTCCTGACCTTGAGAAGCAGTTCGAGCGTATTGTGGCCGAAGAAAAGACGATTGATATTCTGACATCAGAAGGAGAAATCGTAGATTTTGTGAAGACACTTGAGCGTCTCGGCGAGGAGGCGGGGGTTCATATTGAGATTCAGTCAAAAGATAACAAGGGTATCGTGGAAAAAGCCAAACCTACCAAGGTTTCAAAGGAGGCGGATGGATCAGTCGGAGAAGAAGCCACGCCCAAGAAAAAACAGGCTCCCAAAATCGTTGATTCGCTTCCCTATGATCGGTATCTTCCGATTAGCGTGGTGGTTATAGGGGAGTATGTAAACATCGTGACCTTTCTACACAAGATGGAGACACTGCCGTACGGACTGGATGTGGTAGCAATGTCGGTAAAGGAGCGTGATATCGAGGAATCCACACCGAGACCGAGTGGTCCAGGGAACAACCCCTTTCTGATT
>CAYNNJ010000013.1:12370-12595 GCA_964398755.1 uncultured Bdellovibrionales bacterium | reverse complement strand
GCATTTCCGCCTCACTTTCTACCTCGACGACCTCGCTCATGTCTGTGGGACTTTTCGGTTTAGCGAGTCGCTCAAAGTAGCGAAACCAAAGACCCTGACGAATGACCTCAAACACTGAGAGAGCGAAGAAACTGCCAACCGTTACGAGGACTGCATCGGCAAGCTTTGGGAGGAGCAGATGCAAAAGAGCTACAATAGAGAGCATAGCGAGATTGAGGAAAAATG
>CAYNNJ010000013.1:0-12360 GCA_964398755.1 uncultured Bdellovibrionales bacterium | reverse complement strand
GTAAAGAGGAGCGTCAGCATAAGTACGAGAAGGATGAAATGGAGAGCAGAAAGCGAGTGTTTTTGAAAGAGAGCGCTGCTTGCTTCGAGGGCTGAACGAAAGCGTAAGCCTGGTGTGAGAAGAAAATAAAAAAATGTGAATTCACGGATAATGAGCATGACGAGCGTTACTGGAACGATAAGGAAAAGCGCAAGCCAGCGAAGTGATGACGGTACCAAATCAAAAGTAGCAAGAGAAACTATAAATGGTACAGCCACGACGAGACCAAGGCAAAGAAGAAAGAATAGAGTGGCACACTCAATCTTAAAACTGCGGTTCATGGCCTGAGCGAGAGTGGGGAGCGAGAGGGGAGAGAAATCATTTTTGGAGACACGTTGAAACGAGAGTATGAGTCCAGACTTTCCTATAAGGGAAGTGATACAGGTGATGAAGAAAAAGAGTACGAGTTCTTTCGTATGTGTGGTGGCATAGGAATAGAGGAGAGAAGGCTCCTCCGGAATGTCAGACAAAAGCGTCGCTTGCACAAGAAGAGGGAGAGAGAGTATCAGACCAAACACCCAAAACTGGCGCCGTCTCATCGAGAGGCGCCAGGTTTCAACAATCATTTCGAATACAGAAGAAAGTGCCATACCGGGCTTTACTTGGCGTCCGTGGGAGAAAGAGGAGCAAGCGGTTGTCCTGCTACGAGGGCAGCAAACTCATCCTTTTCGAGAGTTTCACGTTCGAGAAGGGCGGTGGCTATCGAATCGAGTGTGGCTCGCTTTTCTGTGAGGATGGCGGTAGCCCGCTTGAATGCCTCGTCAATATAGTGAGTAACCTCAATATCAATATCCTGGGCCGTTTTCTCAGAGTAGTTACGTTCCTCGTGCATTTCACGACCGAGGAACACGAGCTCTTCTTTCTTACCAAAGGTGCGAGCACCGAGACGGCTCATACCATAGCGAGTGACCATGCTCCGGGCCATAGAAGTGGCTCGTTCGAGGTCGTTTGATGGCCCGGTAGTGATATCACCAAAGACAAGCTTTTCACTGGCGTATCCACCGAGGAAGACCGCGAGTTCGTCGAGGAAATAGGCATGTGAGTGGAGACTCTTGTCTTCATCTGGCACCGAGAGTGTGTAACCACCGGCATGACCACGAGAAATAATCGAGACTTTGTGAACAGGGTCCGCGTGGGGGAGGGAAGCGCCGACCAAGGCGTGACCACCTTCGTGATAGGCGACAATTTTTTTCTCCTCCGCATTTATCACACGACTGCGACGTTCAGGACCGAGGATAACCTTTTCAACCGACTCCGCGAGCTCGTTCATACCAATCGTTTTCTTGTTTCGGCGGGTCGCGAGGATAGCAGCTTCGTTTACGAGGTTGGCGAGATCAGCCCCTGAAAATCCTGGGGTACGCTCGGCCAAAGTTCGCATCCGGACGGTTGGCTCAATCGGCTTATTCTTGACGTGAATAGCAAGAATCTGTTCGCGTTCGTTGATATCAGGGAGGTCCATAGTTACCCGACGGTCGAAACGACCTGGGCGAAGGAGGGCTGGATCGAGGACATCAGGCCGGTTCGTTGAGGCCATGACGATGACGGAAGTGTCAGTCTCAAAACCATCCATCTCGACGAGAATCTGGTTCAAGGTTTGTTCACGTTCGTCATGACCACCACCGAGTCCGGCGCCACGATGACGTCCCACAGCGTCGATTTCGTCGATGAACACGATCGCGGGGGCATTTTTCTTGGCCTGCTTGAAGAGATCGCGGACCCGACTGGCACCGACACCGACGAACATCTCGACGAACTCGGAACCACTAATATTGAAGAAGGGGACTCCAGCCTCTCCAGCGACGGCTTTGGCCATGAGGGTCTTACCGGTTCCCGGAGGGCCGAGAAGGAGCACGCCCTTTGGAATCTTGGCTCCCATATTGAGGAACTTCTTCGGGTGCTTCAAAAATTCTACAACTTCCTCGAGTTCGGTCTTGGCCTCGGTGGCACCGGCAACGTCAGCAAACATGATACGCTTTTTCTTGTCTTTGGGATCAAGCATGCGAGCTCGACTCATGCCGAAAGAGAGGGCCTGAGAGTTGCCCCGCTGAGCCTGGCGCATCATAAACCAGATGAAGGCCGAGATGAGGACAAAGGGGAGAAGGAACGGGAGGAGCGCGGTGAGCCAAAAACCAAAACCGGAGTCCTCGGTGATGTTGAGGGTAACACCACTCAGCTTGTCCTTGTTGATGCCGTAGTTCGCAAAAGTTTCCGAAAGTGAACTCTCCGGCTCTTTGCTTGCCGTCTGCTTTTTGCCGTCTTTCAATTCTATCGCCAGGTCATTATTCTTGACTGTAATCGACTTGACCTGGTCAGTATTGATTTGGGTAACCAACTCTGAGAGGGTGACCTCTGCCGGTTTGGCTTCAGGGGACTGGTAGAGGATGACGATACCCGAAATGAGGAGAAACAAGAGAATGAGCGTCGAGAGGTTTTTGAACATTTTTTCCATACTGAAGAGATAAAATAGGGGTTAAGCTCCTTGTCGGAGCAGTCTCACTCTATCACCTTTTCGTTCTATCTTCAACCCTCCCAAAGAAGCACTTTGTGGCTTGTTTTTGGTGCTTTTGAGGATCTTCAAGACCTCGTTGATGATGCCTTGTGTGGGAAATCGATTTCCAGAGTATGGCCGGAGGATAAGGCGGAGCCGATGACGGAGGAGCGGATTGGGGAGGGCAAGGAGCGCTTGGGCCGAAAAGACGCCACGTTTCTCTGTAGGCGTAAGTGCCAGGGTTTCTTCAAAAAAGGCCAAATCAGTAGCCAACCGGGTAGCGGTTTTGGCCAGAATGGTGTTGATGCGGGGCTGATAGTCTCGCTTGAGAAGGGGGAGGAGCTCATGGCGGAGGCGATTTCGGAGAAAGACAGGGTCAGAGTTACTCTGGTCGGTTCGAAAAGAGATCTGGCGCTCCTTGAGGTAGCGAAGAATGTCGACCCGTTTCAAGTGAAGGAGTGGCCGAACCACGTGACCATGCTTTGGGCGCATCGCCGAAAGTCCCTGCATACCAGAGCCACGGAGGAGACGGAGGAGGAACGTTTCGGCCTGGTCATCCTCATGGTGGGCGACCGCAATAAGGGTGGCGTTCTGTTCTCTTCGTACTTTCTCAAGGAATCGGTAGCGGAGATCGCGAAGCTTTTCCTCGAGGTTGGCAATTGATGTTTTCTTGGGATGATAGACCGAAAGCGTGAGGCCGTAGGACGCTACCCTTTCTCGGACGAGAGCTTCATCCTTATCGGAATCAGCGCCACGCAAGCGATAGTTCACGTGGGCAACATGGAGAGTAAAGTCGTATTTCCGTGAGAGGAGGACGAGTATATCGAGGAGACAGAGGCTGTCCGGACCGCCGGATACGGCGACGACAAAAGATTCAGATGGACCCCACAGGGAATATTCCGCTACGGTGTTCTGGACACGCTTCAAAAACGCCCGAACGAAGGGAGAAAGTGATTCTTTAGTGCTGGTCTTGGTGCTCGGTGATGATGCGAGCGACGTGCTCAATCGTTTGTTCGAGCGCCCCTTCTTCATTTTCGACACGGTAGTCATAGATATCGAGGTGTTTGAGCCATTCACGGGTATACGCCATGCGCTCCTCAAAGTAGTGTTCGTCCTTTCCGGCATCACGAGTACGGAGTCTCTTCTCGAGAATTTCAAGAGGAGCAGAAATATAGATGGCGGGGATTTCTGGATAGAGCTTTTTGATTGATACGACACCCTTCCAATCGACACGCCAGATGGCTATGCCAGTGAGTGCGCTGACGCGCGCAAGCTCGGTTTTGGTGACGCCATAGAGTCCGCCATTTTCATTCACGGAATACTCGACGAACTCATTCGCCTCGATGCTTTGCTGGAACGCTTCGGGTGAGACGAAATAGTAGGGTTGACCCTCGCTCTCTGTCGGTCGCATGGCCCGTGAGGTAGTGGTAATGATGCGATTGAGAGGCAGGAGTGACTGGAGTCCATCAATGACCGAATCTTTGCCTGAGCCGGCAGCGCCAGAAATGATAAATATGTTTTTCATAGAACTGGTATTTGAAAACACCCTGAGGGTATCAGGGTGCATCTCAAGTTTACGCGGCCACCTCTTCTTTGGTCGCCTTGGACGCTTTGTCCTTGACGGGGAGGAGTCCCATGCGGTGACTCTTTGGTTCGATGGAGAGAATGTTCCAGGAGTAGGTCTCACCTTCCTTGAAGACTTCTTCAATCTTCTTGCCAGGGTAGACATCCTGGAATTCGCTGACGTGAGCCAAACCATGGATATCCTTGTCGAGGTAGACGAAGGCACCAAAGTGGTTAATCTTGTCGACTTTGCCTGAAACCACATCGCCAATCTTGTACTTCTCGAGGACTTCATCCCACGGATCCTTCTTCAGGGCCTTCATGGAGAGAGAGATGCGGGTTTCTTCGATACCAATGATCTTGGCCTCGACGGCATCACCGGTTTTGATCATTTCACGTGGATCATCGATGAGCTGCCAGGCGAGTTCAGAAATATGGACCAAACCTTCGAGTTTTTCGCTCGGCTTCTTGCCATCTTCTCGGACGGGAGGAGCAAACTTGACGAAGGCTCCGAAGTCCACGACGCCACTCACTTCACCAGTCACAATGTCGCCGACTTTCAAGAGATTGATAAGTTCGCGCTCTTTTTCGCTCTGGGCTGCCTTTTCGGAGACGATGAGCTTTTCGCTTTCGCGATCGGCATCAAGGATGCGGACCTGAATTTCCTGACCAATGAGCTTCTTCAGGAGATCGAGGATCTTGTTCTTGTCGCCATCCTCGACACGAGGATAGTGCTCACTCGCGAGCTGAGATACCGGGAGAAAGCCGACAATTCCGTTAATTTCAACCATGAGCCCACCTTTGTTGGCTTCCATGACCTTGGTACCGATGACTTCACGGTTGGTGAGCTTGTGCTCGATATCTTCCCAAGACTTTTCGTAGGAGGCCTCGCGGATAGAGAGTTCGATATAGCCGTCCTCGTTCTCATAGTTCATGAGCGTGGCGGTGACGGTGGTGCCGACCTTGAGTTTGCCCTCTGGTCCGAGACCATCGCGCATTTCTTTGCCAAGGACGATACCAGTACCCATAGGACCGAGGTCAATAAGAGCGTAGCTTGAGGCCACGAACATGACAGTTCCTGGGATGACATCCCCAATTTCAGGGATTTCTACGACGTGCTGGCTCAAGAGTTCCTCCATAGGGGAGGGAGCCACGACTGCTTCGGTAGGAGTAGACATAACGTAATATGGTTTGCGAGTGCGCCTGACTCACGATTTAGGATTAAAAGGCGCAAAAAAAGGCTGCAAAGGCGCCTTGGTAACAGAAGGAGAAGCGAGGAATAAACTTCCTCGTATTCAGTTGTGTTAGCCAATTAGCCGGAAAGTCTCTGGATTGACTCCTGGGACCTCGATAGAGTCTAGCGCAATTCCCTGAATTTGGCAACCCCAGTGGAGGGAATGCGAGATAGGGCTCCACAGAAGCCAAGAAGGCCTCATCCTCCACTCTTGTCGCGTGACAGAAAGACTGCTAAAATGGACATACTGTAACGAAAAAGGAACGTATGAATATTCAGTACTATGGAGACTATTGTTTTAAAATAAGCACCAAGCCGGCCGGCCGTGCTACCGAAGACGTGGTCATCTGGACAGACCTCCTTGAGAAGGGAGCCGGACTCCGAGCGCCACAGGGACAGGCCGATCTCGTGTTTCTCACTCATGGGGATACCGAGATGGTCAAAGAGACCTTGAAGGGTGAACCCACGGTGATCGATGCTCCAGGAGAATACTCCGCCAAGGGAATAGCTGCCCTCGGTTTTCCATCCTTCCAGGATGCGAAAGGTGGAGCGGAGCGTGGTCAGAATACCGTCTTTGTATTTGAGAGCGAGGATATCCATATCGCCTTTCTCGGGGCCCTGGGACACGATCCGTCACCAGAACTTCTCGACAAGCTCTCGGGTATCGATATTTTGTTTCTTCCGGTAGGGGGTGCTGACGCTATTTCTCCCAAGCTTGCGGCTGAAGTAGCTCGCAAGATTGAACCTAAAGTCGTGATTCCGATGCACTATGCTCTCCCCGGGCTCACGCTTCCACTTGAGAGCGAAAAAGCGTTTTGTGAAGCTATCGGCAATTGTCCGAAGGAGGCCCTGCCCAAGCTCAATGTGAAAAAGAGGGATCTCGAAGGCAAGCAACTCGAAGTCATTCTCCTCGAGCGAGGAGCCTAACAATCCTGTATGGCGATGACGCTGTGGGAAAAAATTGAACAGATACGCCAAGAGCCGGAGCACGTGAGACAGCGTTACGTCGTCATCTCAGTCTCCATTTCGATGGTGTTTATTGTGGGTATCTGGCTCTTGTCGGTTGGCGAAAATGTTTCGAAGACCGCCAGTGATGTGCCGAGCGCGGTCGAGGGTGGAAAGTCATTGGTTCCCAAGACCCCATCGCTCAATGAGCTCTTTGGCGAGTCTGCTCCTCTTCGACTGGAGTCTGATCCAGTCCCGGGCAAGCAGTTCCTTGACCAGGAGATAACGAATCGTGATACTGGAAGTGGAGGAGCGGAGTAAGGAAAAAGACCATTATATACCACGTAGCTCAAGCTTTATGGAAGACAAGAAAGAATTTCATGACGGAAAGGTAGAACCGCGTTCGATAGCGGAAGAAGTGCGTCAGTCGTACCTCGACTACGCCATGAGTGTCATTGTGGCTCGTGCCCTCCCGGATGTCCGTGATGGATTGAAACCGGTGCATCGTCGTATTCTCTACTCTATGTGGTCAACCGGGCTCCGCTCGACCGCCAAGTTTCGGAAGTCAGCGACCGTTGTCGGAGAAGTGCTCGGGAAGTACCATCCGCATGGTGACACGGCTGTTTATGACACGATGGTGCGCATGGCACAGGACTTTTCGCTCCGCTACCCGCTCGTGTGGGGTCAGGGAAACTTCGGTTCGATGGACGGCGATAGCGCTGCAGCGTATCGGTATACCGAAGCCAAACTGAAGGCCATCGCCGAAGAGATGCTCATCGATATCGACAAAGACACGGTTGATTTTATCCCGAACTTTGATGGGATGCACGAGGAACCCCAGGTGCTCCCGGCCAAGCTCCCTCAGCTGCTCCTCAATGGTACGGTGGGTATCGCCGTCGGTATGGCGACCAATATTCCTCCACACAACCTGAACGAACTCGTTGATGGGATCTGTCACCTCATCGATCATCCAGAAGCGACCGTCGATGACCTCATGGAATTTATCAAGGGTCCGGATTTTCCGACGGGAGGCATCATCTACAATCAAAAGGATATTCGCGAAGCGTACGCTACCGGCAAGGGACCGATTATGGCCCGGGCCAAGGCCGAGATTGTTGAAATGAAGTCGGGTCTTTTTCAGATTGTGGTGACCGAGATGACCTACGCCACGAACAAGGCCTCGCTCATCATGAAGATCGCCGAGCTCTACAAGGAAAACAAACTTCCTGGCATCAAGGACCTTCGCGATGAATCCGACAAGGACGGCGTCCGGGTGGTGATTGATTTGAAAAAAGAAGCCTTCCCACAAAAAGTCCTAAACCAGCTCTATCAGATGACGGATCTTCAAAAGAATTTCAACGTGAACATGCTTGCGCTTGTTGATGGTGTTGATCCGCAGATTCTCACGCTCAAGTCAATCCTGGAACACTACGTCAAGCACCGTGAAATCGTGGTGGTACGGCGTACCGAGCATGAATTGAAGAAGGCCAAGGATCGCGCCCACATCCTTGAAGGACTCAAGATCGCACTTGATCATATCGATGCCATTATCGAAACGATCAAGAAGTCGGCCAACAAAGAGGAGGCCCACACGAACTTGATGAAGAAATTCAAGCTTTCGGAGCTCCAGGCTACGGCTATTCTTGAGATGCGCCTCCAGACTCTCTCCGGATTGGAACGAAAGAAAATCGAAGAAGAATTGGAAGAAAAGTACAAGCTCATTGCGTACCTCGAAGATCTTCTCAAGCACCGCAAAAAGATTTTGGCTTTGGTCAAAAGTGAACTCATCGAAGTACGGGATCGGTTTGGTGATGAGCGGAAGACCAAGGTGATCAAGGGAGCGATTGGTGAATTCCGCCAAGAGGATCTCATCCCGAATGAAGAGGCCATCATTACTCTCACTGAGGATGGCTACATCAAGCGCATGAATCCAAGTGTTTATCGCGTGCAGAAGCGTGGTGGCAAGGGCGTCATCGGCGCGACCACCAAGGAGGAAGACAAGATTGCCAAGGTACTCACGATTGAGACCCATGACAACCTCATGTTCTTTACGAATTCCGGCAAAGTCTTCCAGACCAAGGCTTACGAAATTCCAGAATCAACCCGAACGTCGAAGGGTCAAGCTATCGTCAATTTCCTCCAGCTTTCTCAGGAAGAAAAAATTACGGCCGTGGTAGCCTTGAACAAGGGGAGTGACTACAAGTACCTCTTTATGGCGACCGAAAAGGGAACCATCAAGAAGACCAAACTCGAAGACTTTGAAAATGTGAGACGGAGTGGTCTCATTGCGATTACTCTCGAAAAGGGTGATACCCTCGGTTGGGTGGGAGCAACGACTGGAAGCGATGAAGTCGTCCTCACCACGAATGATGGTCAGGCTATCCGCTTCAAGGAATCTGATGTGCGACCGATGGGACGTAACGCCGCTGGAGTCCGTGGGATGAAATTGAAGAATGTGGACGTGCTCGTGGGGATGGACGTGGTTTTGAAGGGTGACAAGGATCTCGAACTCCTTATTCTTTCACAGAATGGTTACGGCAAACGGAGTGAGCTTAAGAGTTACAAGGTGCAGAAGCGTGGCGGGTCAGGGATCAAGACCATGAAGGTGACCCCAAAGACCGGTAAGCTCGTCGGTGCCAAGGTCGTGAGCATGGCCAATATCGAGGACGATCTCATCCTCACGTCATCGAAGGGCACTATTATCCGCATTCCATTTAAGAGTATTCCAAAATTGGGTCGCGTGACCCAAGGAGTCCGGATTATGAAGCCCCAAGCCGGTGATAGTGTCGCAGCGTTTACGATTTTGTAGGATAAAAGAATGATACATGGCCCCGTTACTCAACGGGGTTTTGTATTGACAAAATGAGAAAAAGAAGGCTAGAGTGACAGCAATCCACAACGGAGATGAACCATGGAACAATACAGGGTGCACAGCGTTGCACTGCTCTTGTTGAATGGACAAAGAGAGCTGTACTGCGTACAGGAGCTCCAGTCCAAGCCCTCCATTGGCAAGGTGGTTGGCAACAAGGATTTCTCTTTCCCCTGGGAAACCGTAGAACCCAATGAGCGACTTCTGCGTACCCTTCATCGACTCATCATCGAAGAAGTTGATATCACGGATCGTGTCCGAATCAGCTTCCCGGTCTCTATAGGATGCGTGCCGGTATACGACACCCTTGCCCATGTCTTTGTGGCTCGGTTCGAAGGAGGCCCTGAGGACATGCGGGGATTTCATGCCGGCATCGAGATTGAACCTCTAGGATGGCGAACGAGGGAGTTTCTCCTGTCACGCTGTCGGGATGGTGTCCCGGAAGTGCTCGCACTGTTCGATCAGTACGAGCGAGACTCGATCGCCTGCGGGTCTCAGTGAATCATGGAGTGTTGGGATGAGAATCAATCCCCACTCCTTTTTTATTTCTTTACTACGATAGTAGTACCAAAGAATTTCCTTTGGTCGAAGATAAAAGAGAAATTCTTTGGTACAAGACCATTAAAAAGGCGGATCTCTTTCAGAGATGGCATCTTGCGGAACAAGGAGAATTTCTTGGAAAGGCCACCGGTGACATCGATATTGTGCGACTTTCCCATTTGTATAGTACCGCGAGATATTTCTCCCAAGGTTGTTTCTTGAATGAGGGTAGCATCACGATATTGATGAGGGTCCTTCGTGTAGATGCCATCAACATCAGAAGCAAAGAAGACCGATTCGGCCGAGAAGCGATGGGCGAGCTCTGGAACAAGCACGTCACCAGAGCAAACGGAGAGCCCCCACGTACCATCAAAGACCATGTCGCCGTGGAGGAGGGGGATAGCACCAATCGAGAGAGCGGATTCTATACTTTGGGTATCGAGAGAGGAAAGTTTCCCAGTATTATTCTTGGCGATGGTGCGAGTTGGAAGTCCAACAACAGGGAGGCCTGCTTTGACAAAGAGAGTGGTGAGCTCCGCATTGAGACGAGCGTCCAGCGCTTGGTTTTCAACGGCCCGGAAAGTTTTTTGAGGTTGATCCTTGGTCCCTAGAGCGAGTCCGTGCCGGTGTGCATGAAGATGACCGAAGGAACCAGCGCCATGGATGAGAATAAGAGAGTGCCTTGTTGAATCGTATTGCTTCTTGAATATGGACGCAATTTTTGAGACATGGGCGCGTCGAATAGCAGGACGACCAAGATGTTTCAGAGTCACAATGCTACCACCGAGTTTAACGATGAGGACACGCTTTTTTGACATAGGGTTCATACTGAGACAACGCTACACGGAAAGTGGATTTTTGTCTATAATAATGTCCTGAGTTGCCAAAGTGAGAGAAGCGTGTTATTGTGCTTTTGTTAACATTTATCACGAGCGTAGATTGGCCCGGAGTATAGCCGAGGCGAGTCTATTGCTGACACACGTTATGGCGCTCACGCACAAGCAGAAGGAAAAGGTGACCTCGACCGTTAAACGGCATGACAAGGACACGGGTTCTCCCGAGTACCAGGTGGCCAAGTTTACGGAAGAAATCAAGCGTTTGACCACGCACCTAAAGAAGAACAAGAAAGACTTTCATTCCCGTCGTGGACTGCTTAAGATGGTCTCGAAGCGGAAGAAGCTCCTCTCGTATCTCGAGAAGACCAACGAAAAGTCTTACAAGACGCTTGTCAAAACACTGGGCCTCTAGGCCCTTTTTGTTTAATAAACCAATAACCAAGCAACAATTTCCAAGTTTTTTCAGTAGGGAGTTTTGTGCCTTGGAATTTGGTGATTGGTAATTACATTTTTTTATGGCGAAGTTTGCAGAACAGCGAGTCGGGGTCTTTGTAGATATTCAGAACATGTACTATAGTGCCCGTGTTCTCTATAGCAAGAAGGTGAATTTTAAAAATGTGCTCTTGGCGGCTCAGAGTGAGCGGAAGCTCATCCGGGCGATTGCCTATGGAATCAAGACGGTCGAGGCGACCGAGGATAAATTTTTTGAGGCGCTCGGGAAAAGTGGGTATGAGGTGAAGACCAAAGATCTTCAGATTTTCCATGATGGCTCAAAAAAAGGGGATTGGGACGTAGGAATCGCTATTGATGCCATCAAAATGGCACCCAAACTCGACGTGATCGTGATTGTCTCCGGTGACGGTGATTATATTTCGCTCGTCGAGTACCTCCAAAACACCTATGGCTGTCGGGTCGAGGTGGTGGCTTTCGCCGAATCAGCCTCAGCGAAGCTTATCGAACAGGTGGATGACTTCATCAACCTGTCGGATGACAAAAAGAAGTATTTGATTTAGATGACTCCCTCAAGAATGTCCCGCACGCTCTCACCGAAAAGAATGCGGGATTTTCTTTGACAAAAGGGTGAAAATAAGGCTAGAGTGAGGATGGTTACTTAATCATTGTTTTGTTCGGTTGGTATTGGTTAATAAGTACACGAGTGTGGCCGGTGGCCCTAGTCGCGTGTTTGTTAGCTTGCCTCCGGACTCTATGTCTATGGAAGGCAAGAAATGGTCCCTCCAACTGGGGGGACGAGAGCTCGTCATTGAGACGGGCGTGTTTGCGAAGCAGGCGAGTGGGGCGGTGACGGCCCGCTACGGCGATACCGTGGTCTTGGCGACCGCGGTCATGAGCAAGGAAATGTCCAAAATTACGGGCTATTTCCCACTCATGGTGGATTATGAAGAGCGGTATTATGCTGCTGGAAAGATTAAAGGATCACGCTTTATCAAGCGTGAAGGCCGTCCATCAGATGACGCCGTCCTCTCAGGACGAGCGGTTGACCGGACTGTTCGGCCACTCTTTGACAGCCGGATGCGGAATGAAGTGCAGGTCGTGGTAACGACGCTCTCGATTGATGGTGAAAACGATCCCGATACGGTGGCGATGATTGGCGCTTCGGCTGCTTTGGCTCTCTCTGATATTCCGTGGAATGGGCCGATTGGCGCTGTCCGAGTGGGAATTGCCCAGGATGGAGGATTTGTACTCAATCCGGTCAAAGAAGAACGTGCCAATAGTACCCTCGATCTCCTCCTTTCTGGTACCAAGGACAAGATTAACATGATTGAAGCTGGAGCAGAGGAGATTACCGAAGAAAAAATGGCCGAAGCCTTTCGTTTTGGCTTTGAAG
>CAYNNJ010000012.1:0-13289 GCA_964398755.1 uncultured Bdellovibrionales bacterium | reverse complement strand
ATAGTACTCGAGCGCCTGTCGACTCGGCTGATCAATAAATGAAACCCGGCTCATTTTCTTCGAATCTTTGTTTTTGATTTCAGAACCCAGCTGGAGCATGAGGGCGGTCAGAATATCAGAGGAACGATTGATGTTGGTACCGGTCCCCATGGCTACCCCAGAGAGCGTGATGTTTCCAAACTGATCAAGTGTGGTGAGTCGCCGGGTAATGGAATCTACCTCGTCCCATGTTTTTGGTGCTTCCGAAATGCCAGCCGCATTAAACAAGTCCTTGTTGTAATAGAGGGCGAGGGAATCAGCGGAAAGCGGAATCCCGTAAATCTTGTTTTCCGTCCCGATAAAATCCGATGCGACCACATCAACAAAGGCATCTCGATAGGCCCGCTCCGTCAAGAGCTCGGTCGGAGCCGGAGCCGTCTTATCCTCAAAAGCTCCCCGCCACGAGTTGCGAATCATAAAAATATCTGGTCCCTTTCCCGAGGCAAAAGCATTGATGAGATCCTCCTTATAGGTATCGGGAGAGAGTTTGCGGTACTGAATGCCCTTGATATAGGGATTGATTCGCTGATACTCAGCGATAGCCTTGGTATAGGCGTCACTATCATCAAAAACACCCCATATCTCAAGCGACACGAGATATCCCGGAGGAGCCTGCTCCTTCAATCCGCAACCCGAAAGTGAGAGTGCGCCTATCACGAGGACAGCGAGCGAAACGAGACGTTGTGTACCAATAAAGGCCATAAGCTATTTTTTCACAATGAAAGCGTAGTGAAATCCCCCGACAGAGAGCTCACTTGAAACCGTCAGTCCGGCCGCACCAAGGAGGGTCTTCAGTTCCTCTTTACCGATGCGCATACTTTTTTCCGGGCCCACGAGTGACTCATCCGGATTCCACTCCATCACGAGCGCCTGTCCACCGGGTTTGAGAACCCGGGCCACCTCGCGAAGCAACACATCCTTTTTTTGATTTTGAAGCAGGACGTCTTTGAGGACTACCCAATCGACATACGAACCACTAAGTCCCGATCCTTGTTCGTTTTCAAGATTGACCCGCTTCCCCATCACATTTTGTATCCCCAACGTCTTAGCATGGCTCGTGACCGCTTCGAGCGCAGACGGCAAGACATCGAGCGCGTACACCACACCGTCTTTGCCGACCCGTTTGGCAAATTCAAAAGAAAAATACCCAGACCCACAACCGAAGTCAGCCACGATACTCCCCGGAGCAACCGAGAGTTGACCAACTACCGTTCCCGGATCGACAAAATTAAGATTTTGAGCTTGGGTCATACACAAATATCATCGGGTGAAGTATTCTTATTATACAACAATTGAGCTTGATTCAAAAGCGCTTTTCCTGTACAACAGATGGGTGAGCATGTGCTCCACTGGGAGATGTGGCTGAGTGGTTGAAAGCAGCAGTTTCGAAAACTGCCGTAGGGGAAACTCTACCAGAGGTTCGAATCCTCTCATCTCCGCAACATAGTAAGGAAGGGAGAGCATGAGAAGTTTATGCCCCGGAGGGGTAAATCCTCTCATCTCCGCAATAAAAAACGATGCCGAGAGGCATCGTTTTTTTGACTCAAAGACACTCCTACTCCGCCATATAGCCCTTGGGCATCATCTGGGTCATTTGCTCCATGAGCGCGCACTGATCAGTAAAAGTAACCGTCGTCGGAACCGAGAAATCTACGGCCACAGCTGGCTCACACGAGACATTTTTGGCCATATCAAAGGTTTTTTGATAGTCCTCAGGATTCATACCCTGGGAAGCACTCCCGCTTGGTAGCGTCCCCTTCAATTTCTCGAGACACGCCATATCAAATTTCATACCCTGCTTGTTGCCACTCATCCACATATACTGGGTCTTGCCATCCGAGAGAGCCTGCATTTCTACGCCGTTTACTGATGAGGTAGTTTTGAAGGATTTTCCGTTCACATAGACATCAGCCTGTACGGCTTGTTCCCCCTCACCGACCGCATAGGTACAGCGAAGAGCCACGCCCTTGCTCATAGCTTCCTTGATGGACCCGATCATGGTCTGATCCTTAGGGGCTTCGGTGGCAGGCATTCCTTCCTCATTCACTGTTTTCATGACCGGCGCCTCTTCGGCTGTATCGTCTTTAGACCAATAGAAAGAGGCTCCCACGAGGAGCGCGACCACTATTACCCCGATTGCTAAGCCTTTCATAGAGTACGAATAAATAATTACTCTCTTCTTCCGAAAGTATAGCACTTCTCATGACTTTTTCTACCCCTGAAAGAGCGTGGTTCGAGCAAAAAGAGGCTTTACAATAAGCTAAAATCGTGATATCGTAGCGAACAAAGCCTTATGTACACGTCATGACCGCTTTGGTTGAAGCGTCCCCCGCGCTACTACTCTGGGGAGCACTGGCGATTATCATTCTCGAGCTTCTCCTCCTCGCGCTCGTGATTTTTCTCCTCGTTCGTGTTCACGGGCTGAAAACCCAACAAAAAACCTTTCTTTCCGGGAAAAATGGGCGCGATTTGGAAACAGTCCTCGAAGATCAACTCACCGAGGTGCGAGAACTCGACCAGGAAATACAAGAGCTCTTCGAAATATCGAATCGTCTGAGAGAGTTGTGCCTCAAGAGCCTGCACAAGACGCATGTGGTCCGTTTCAATCCCTTCAAAGAGGTCGGCGGCAACCAAAGCTTTAGTGTCGTCCTCCTTGATGGCAAGAACTCCGGTGTCGTTCTCTCTTCCCTCCACACGAGAGAAGGTACCCGTGTCTATGCCAAACCGGTACTCGCAGGCTTGCCAGATGGTTTCCCCTTTACGGAAGAAGAGAAGCAGGCCATTCATGAGGCCATCCATGGCAAACAACCCACTGTCTAACACCTTTTGTCCCATATCTAAAATATCTCTATGAGTGAAGAAACACCTCTCAAAAAAGTTAGTCTCCCCTCCTCAGTCACCGTCAAAAAACTGGCTGAGCTCTTAGAGGTGCCTGTCGCGAGTGTCATCACGGAACTCATGAAAAACGGCATTTTGGCTACTATCAATGAAGAAATCGACTTCGATACGGCGAGTGTCATCGCTTCTGACCTTGGGATGGAAACAACCCCGGCCGAAGAAGAAATCCTTGAGGGCAGTCTCACTCTTGAAGGCTTAAATAAGCTCTTGGCTGAAGAAAAGAACTCCGGCAAGAATCTCTCTCCCCGCCCCCCAATTGTCACCATTCTCGGTCACGTTGATCATGGGAAAACAACACTCCTTGATACCATCCGCAAAACGAGTGTCGCAGCCGGAGAAGCCGGGGGAATCACCCAGCATATCAGTGCCTACCAAGCCAAAAAACATAAGGAGCTTATCACTTTTATCGACACCCCCGGCCACGAAGCGTTTGCCGCTATGCGCAAGCGTGGTCTCTCCATTGCTGATATCGCCATCTTGGTCGTGGCCGCCGACGATGGAGTCCGTCCCCAGACCAAGGAAGTCATTGAATACCTGAAAGAGCACAAACTCCCCGTCATTGTCGCCATCAACAAGATCGACAAGCCTGAAGCCAAACCGGAGCGCGTCAAGCAGGAACTCGCTGAGCACGGCATCCTTTTTGAAGAATGGGGCGGGGAAACCATGTGTACGGAAATTTCAGCCAAGAGTAATATCAACATTGACAAACTTCTCGACAATATTTTACTTCTTTCAGAAGTAGAGGACTTTCGAGCCGACCAAAAGCGTGATGGTTTTGCCGTCATCCTCGAGTCGCACCTCGATCCCCAAATGGGACCGGTGGCGACCGCCCTCGTCCGAACCGGAACCCTCAAAGTGGGTCAGGATGTCGTCGCGGGAACCGCCTTTGGCCGCATCCGCCGTATCGAAGACTGGAGTGGCAAGAGCCTCGAGAGCGCCGGGCCTTCGACGCCAGCGACTCTCTATGGCTTCAATACCGCTCCGCAGACAAACGATGTCGTCCAGGTGGTAGGTGGGAAGGGTCTGGCTCGTCTCCGTTCCAAGGAAGCGCTCCTTAAGGATGCTACCAAGAGTAAAACCGGGAAAATTGAGACCGAGGAAGAAAAGGAAAAGAAACATTTGGTCATTGTGCTCAAGGCTGATGTTCAGGGATCACTCGAGGCTATTGAGCAGATTCTCTCGACCATCAAATCAGATGAAATCGTACTTGAAATCATGGCCTCAGGTGTGGGGAGCATCACTGAATCCGACGTCCGTACCGCTGAGAGCGCCCATGCCCTCCTCGTCGGCTTTAACAGTGAGCCGACCTCTGTCGCCAAGCGCCTGGCTGAAACAAGTAAGGTTGAGATCGTCACCTACAACATCATCTACAAATTGGTTGATGCCATCAAAGATCGCCTGTCCGCGCTCCTTCCGGCTGAAATTGTCCGCACTGACTCCGGGCGTCTCTCCGTCCTGGCCATCTTCAAAACCGGCAAGCACGACATGATCGTCGGTGGTCGAGTCGCCGAAGGCAAACTCCTCCGTGGATCACTCCTTGAGATCAAGCGAGGCGATGAAATCGTCGGTCAAGGAAAAATGCTCAATCTTCAGCAAAACAAGCAAAACGCCGACGAAGTAGGCCAAGGGAACGAATGCGGTGTGGTCTTTGAAGGGAACGCCAAAATAGCTGTCGGTGATACCCTCATCTGCTACAAAGAGGAGGAAAAGAAACGAACACTCTAGAACAAATACCGAATATCAAGCTCTCGGCTCGAATGAGAAGCAGATGCACTCCACTTTTTCATGATTCAGGATTTCTGACTCATGTCACCATCTTATGTTTCAAAAGATCCCTCTTCCCGTACAAACAGTCCTCAAGACTCTCACTGAGTCCGGCTTTGAGGCGTACATCGTAGGAGGCTCTGTGCGCGACCTCCTCTTGTCACGAACTCCCAAGGACTGGGATATTGCGACGTCGGCTACCCCCGACCAGATACTCGCCCTCTTTCCCGAAAGCTTTTACGAGAACGATTTTGGCACGGTCGGTGTCAAAGTGAAACGCTTCAGTGCTCCACTCCCTCTGTCGCCCACACCCGATGCGGAGGAGCCCAAAGAAATCATTGAGGTAACCACCTACCGCACTGAATCAAACTACAAAGATAAGCGCCGTCCCGAGACCGTTACCTTTACCACTTCTCTCACCGAAGACCTGGCCAGGCGCGACTTTACTATCAATGCCTTAGCCTATGGTCAAGACACAACCGGTACGTGGTCACTGGTTGACCCATTTCATGGCGAAGCCGATCTCAAGAACAAGATTATCCGAACCGTTGGCGCCCCCGAGGAGCGCTTTGGCGAAGACGCCCTCCGGCTCATGCGAGCCATCCGTTTTCTTACGGAGCTTCGAACCAAAAATGATAGCTCTCAAGATTCTGATTGGCAAATTGAAGAAGTGACCTTTAAAGCGGTTCAATCGTTGTCTGATAACCTGGCCCACATTTCACAGGAGCGAATTCGTGATGAACTGGAAAAAATCATCCTCTCGAGGAGCCCGGCATTTGGCATCGCCAAGCTAGAGGAAGCCAAGCTCCTGCGCTTTGTTCTCCCCGAACTTGAACTCGGCATCGGTGTCACCCAAAATCTCCACCATATCTACACCGTCTGGGAGCACAATCTCCGGGCTCTCGCCACCTGTCCGTCAGAAAGTCTTGCGGTTCGTCTCGCCTGCCTCCTCCATGATGTCGGTAAACCCGCCACCAAGCGGGGCGAAGGGTACCGTTCTACGTTTTATAACCATGATCACGTGGGCGCTCGCATCACCGAGGTAGCCCTCACTCGTCTCCGCTTTCCCAAAGAAGTCGTCAAGAAGGCGACTCTCCTCGTCGACAATCACCTCTTCTACTACAACGTTGATGAGGTGACTGAGGCATCGGTGCGTCGCCTCGTGAAACGAGTGGGCCTCGAAAACATGGCTGACTTGATGGCCGTCCGAATTGGTGATAGACTGGGCTCCGGCGTGCCCAAAGGCAAGACCTACAAACTCAGACACCTAGAGTTCATGATTGA
The DNA here is from genome assembly GCA_964398755.1 of uncultured Bdellovibrionales bacterium. Lineage (GTDB taxonomy): Bacteria > Patescibacteriota > Minisyncoccia > Moranbacterales > UBA1568 > UBA1568. The sequence goes on along the minus strand of CAYNNJ010000012.1, from coordinate 7,304 downwards.
AAAGGTCTCTCGCGACCCGCTTTCCGTCAAAATGCTTGCCCTCAAAGGAACCGACCTCATGACAGAACTCGGACTTGCTCCCTCCCCAGTGATTGGTGCACTCCTCGATGTGCTCCTCGCCGAAGTAATCGATGATCCGGCCCGGAATACCAAAGACGTACTCCTCAAACGAGCCCGGGAACTGAAAGATCTCGACCTCGAGAAGCTCCGATCTCTTGCTGAAGAGCGAATCGCCCAGGAAAAACGAGCCGAGGAAGAAGCCATCAAAAAGAAACATTGGGTCGAATAATAATCAATACGGAGTGTGGTATAGTGGCATTACGTGCGCTTCGGGTGCGTATAACCCGGGTTCGATTCCCGGCACTCCGACAGGATGAGGAAGCCAACTGCTTGGCTTTCGACCGGAATCGAAGGGCAGAGGTATCTTGTACCGAAGCCCAGGCCCGAAGGGGATTCCCGGCACTCCGACAGGATGAGAATAGCCAACTTCGATATGAAAATTCACATCGCCGGTATCACTGAAAATCCAGTCTCGCTCATGAGGCGAGCAGGGTACGCTTTTCAACATGAAGAGGGTGGTGAAATGAGTTTTGTCCGAGCACTCGGGCAATCCGGTTACCCACGCTTTCACTGTTACACAAAACTTGATAAGGTGAGTCTCTTGGTACATCTCCATCTGGATCAAAAAAAGCACACCTACGGCGCCGGCACTCGTCATCACGGGGAGTACGAAGATTCTGAAGCAGTAGCACAGGAGGCCACTCACCTCATCAAAATATTTGGCGAGAAGGCAACTCTTGTGTGATTAAGCGCCGAGATGGTGGAATGGTAGACACACTAGCCTTAGGAGCTAGCGGGAGCAATCCCATGAGAGTTCGAGTCTCTCTCTCGGCACACAAACATATCAAAATCCCGAACCACATGGTTCGGGATTTTTATAACTTTCCTCATTGTTGTCGTCACCTATCACGCTCGGGGACGCTCGGGCACCAGCACAAAGAGCACATGTGCCGTAAAAAGGATGAGCATGATAGAGAGTACTATTCGAAACGAGAACATGACCGAAGCAGGTATATAGGAGGCAATGGTAGCCAGATACTTTTTTGATCCTTGGAGTGTCCCTTGTGCAAAACCTGGTTCTCTCAGTTCAACTTGGGCAGCCGCAGAAAAGTGTATCTCAGGCGAATCGAGTTGTGATACCCCCCAGATATCACTCAGTGCTCGACGAATCTCTGTGGGCTGAACAACCGAAGCCGAAAGGCCTATATTATAGACATCCGGAGCTAACTTGAGAGCAGAAAAGGCAATGCCCCCACCAGTTTCAGTCACCACGGCCCCATCGACCGTCCACTGTCGTGTCGATCGACTCGCGAGAAAATTTGGCATAAATTCCCCTGTAAAGGCAAGCGACTCTCCAGAAAATCCTTCAAACACACTTTCGCTGTATTCGGGACAAATCCCGCCCTGGCAGCTTTGCCCACTGATATCTTGATACTGGCCTAACAATTTTGCCCAGGCACTCGTATTGAGCGACTTGATGGAGAGCGTGGGCTCAACGACATGAAATGTTCGAGTGAGCGTGACCACCTGATCCGACTTTGCGGTCGAAGAGAGGTCAGTAGCTGATACCGTAACCGTATAGGTATCGCCCACCTTACCGGTGACCGGAAAGAAATTGATATGATTTTGCTCAGTAGCACCACAGTCACTCGAAACCGTATTTGGACTACACTCAAGCGTTTCTCCATTAATAGTCCAACGAAAATTACTCAGTCCAGTTGGATCTACCTTGAGACCGATAATCTCGTTCGTTATCACCCGGCAGGTACTCCGATCCAGGTTATCCTTGTTGTTCGGATCACTCGGATTCCCTTCACAAATTTTGGTGCTTTCATCGAGCTTGACCCGAGTCGTTGTGGCATCAGCACCCGGCAAACCAATAACCTTGTATGCGCTGATTTTTTTTCCGGAAGAAGTAAACTTTACAATAATATCGCTTTTCCCCTTACGTACCGCCCCACTCTTAAAGCTCTCCGACACTTTGGCAGTCAGTTTTAAATATCCGACTCCTCCCGACAAGTACGAAGAAATTGGTTGGCCACCATAGGTCTGAGATCCATTATTCTGCATATCCAACTTAATCCGGAGCGTATCAAGCGCCGTCCCTTTGTTATTGCCCATGAGCTCATATTTCTGTAGGTCCTTGGTGATATTCGTCCCAGGGAATCGTGGCGTGCTATTTATCTCTACATCCCAGTCAAACAAGATATTACTCAAATTGTTGGAGGCATTTGAGAGACTCGCTTGAGCTGAAAGCATGTCGCCAGCCAAATCACTCGATTCGTCATTCAGCGGACTCTCCGGTGTCGCCGAAACAGACACCTCGAGATTAGTAGCCTGTCCACCCTCCGTTGGGTCCACGAGGTTTCGCTCAATACACTTATTGAGATCAATCTGAATAGTGGGGATATTTACATCATATCCCTTAATATTCTTGGTAATCGCACCAGTCCCATTGGCAAGCGATATAGGGCAATCATTCTTGGAGAAGGCCCACATAATCATGGCCGACGAATCATCATACTTGGTTGCCACCATCGAGGTCCCCTCGACGGCGACCCCAACCATATCACCCGTCTCATAGTTCCAAGTAAAGTTGGTTTGACCAAGCCCTGTCACGTTGGCCTCGTCCTTGTTGCCATTGTCAGCCGTATCGGGGTCTTCCGGATTGGTGCGCCAAAATTCCTCTTCGGTCTTTGTGAAACTACCGTCGCCGGTCTCTAGTCCAGGAGCCTCCGGAAAAAGGTGTCGGCAGGCCGTGTCTTGAGATTCTCCTCCGGTACAGGTGAGGAGCTCATCTCCACATGAGGTCGAGTTGACGGGATCAGCCACACACCGTGGCGCCCCAACGCTACAGAGTACCGTTCCTGTATTACTACAAATTGGTGATCCGGAGGAATGGCAGACACCTGTATCAGAAAAATCAAAGCACGTACTCGGGTTGAGTGGATCGATAACACAAGAATCGAGTTGTCCCTCACCCTCCATACAAATCGGAGTCATCCCTGATGGGCAATCAAACGATACCTCAGATGCCTCATCAACGTCCGTATTGAGTAATTCGTAATTTTTACCGCTTGTCGCGTCATTATAATAGCAGTGGTCTGGCACACCGACTTTGTTGTCACCACCAAATCGAGCCTTGTAGCCATCATCATCCGTGTCGGATACAGCACTGTAGTTTACATCTTTGTATTCAAAGCCATTGTTGACCAACAGTGACATGGCCTCAATTTTCCAATCTTCGATGGTTATCTTGTCATCAAAATCGCGATCACAGAGATCCTGAGTGGCCTTACTCGGACTGTTATTCAGGTCACATCCCGCATGCTTCAGGTACCAGGTATAGTACAGCTGATTCTCTTTGTTTGAAAAATACATTGGAAAGGCCTTGGCGGAAACCTTTTCTCCTACCTTGGGATCACTTGGACTAAAAAAGAGCGTGAGCTGAGGGACTGGTTGCTTGTTACTCGCGACGTTCATTCCCTCTCCCTGAGTCTGGATAGCCTCGGAATCGAGATGATACCGTTTCTCCATATCAGAAAGAATAGAAGAGGTGGTCGGTATCTTCGGACCACTAAAAAGACCGGCTGATGCCGGCAATGCATTGCCTAATAGAAGCATGACGGCCAAAAACACGCTCCCTATTTTTTTCAATTGCTTCTGCCAGAACCTCGTCATACCAAGTTCGTATCAACGTGTAACCAAAAAATAGATATCTATAAGGAAGAGAAAGAGCCAGGTAGCACCCCACGAATACCAAATAGACCGAGAAAAGTAGGCGATAAGACCAGAGAGTGGCGCAAAGAGGAGTACTGGTATCTCCTTAGCCGAGAGATCTCCTGCCAGGAAGTACATACCAACAAACAAGCCTGCTTGAAGGAGTATCGAGATAGGCCCAAGCGTCCGAAGCCACAGAAGCCCGATAAATCCCCGAAAGAACACTTCGTAAAAGAGCGTCATCACCGGCATCACAAGAGCCTCGTAGAGGAGAAACCAGAGGAAATCCGTCTGGATACTCATCGGCAACTCATAGACTCGACCGAATGAGGTAAAGCGATCGAGGAGGAATATCATAACAAGACCTCCTGAAACGGTAAGGATCGAGAGGAGTATGCCCGTAAAGACATTTCCCGCCTGCCAACCCATATTGTGAAGCGACTCCTTCAATACTATTTTACAATATAACACCGGAACTACCAAGAAAAAAGCAACACTCACGAGGAGCATCTGAAAGACTGGGTTCACTTTGTCAGCCTGCGTAAAAAAACCCAAGAAAAAGACGCTAAACACCGCAAGGAGCCCTGTGATGACAAATCGTTTAGAGAGTATGGTTTCCATAATACTACGCTACTTTTTGATACTGAGCATCATTGGCTGCCATCTGGGCCTGAGCCACCATTTGTGACTGGAGTCGATAGGCAGCTACCTGCTTCAGCCGATTCTCATTTGCTTCCTCCATCGCCAACCGCTTCTCCTCCTTCTTGGCAGCCGAACGAGCCATGATATAGAGCACCACTACGGTCCCTGACTGAATAGGAAGAAAGTTTAACCCAAAAAATATAGCTTCCACAAGTGAGAAGAAGATGAGTACCAAGCCCCGTGCCATCTTCTTATTCGATTTCCCTCCGGAGCGATCAAAAAGAGTCATGAGCATCCAGATGAGGAAACTAAAGCAAATAGTCACCACCGTTCCAATACCAGGGAGAGATCCAAGTCCAACAAAGTCAAGGAGATCCTTGAGAAGCGCAATAAAGAACAGCCCGAGATAGAGCAAAAGGGAGGGCTTCACACCTGTGAATTTCCCCCCTCGAGCACTCGTCTGCGCCTGCTTGAGTGCACTCGAGAGGAGTCTCGCTTGCGGAGGCAAAAGAGCCATAACCTCAGGAATTAATTGCCCGAATCGAAATCACGCTTTGCTTCCTCAATCTCTAGAAGTTGCCGCGGATCTGACGTAATAATCTGGTCTTCACTGTACGAGGCGATAATCTTGATGGCCGCATGCTTGGTGCCAGCAAAGAAGATACCTTCTCCCACGTTACTCTCAAGGAGGAGGAACTTTTCGTGGTCGGTCAAAAAGAATGTCTCCGCAATGAGGTCAATGGAGGAGGGTGACTGCCGAAGAAGAAGCTGAAGGGAAGAGTTCGTGATAATCGGCTTCCCAAACCGGGACGACATAAAGTCACCGATATCCTGAGTAATCGTCGTGAGCCCAGTAAAGTACTTGCGACAGCGCTTGGCAATCCCAAAAAGGAAACTTGCTGCATCTTCATGTTGCATCATAACCCAGGCTTCATCGACGACGATCACTCGCTTCTTCATGTGGGTCCGGATTTCGTTCCAGATAAACTGGAGGATGATGTACATCGCAATCGGGCGGAGCTCCTCCTCCAAGTCGCGGATATTAAAGGCCACAAGCTGGTTGTTCATCTCAATATTGGTCTGTTTATCGAGAAATCCTCCAAAAATACCCTCCGTGTAGCGCTCGAGACGCGCCGAAAGAGACTCAGCTCCCTCCATATTCTGAAGGACGGCATAGAGATCCGACATTGTCGGAAAGGACGCGCTATCAAACTGTGAAAAATCACTCGCCTCGGTAATATCCCGGATTGCATAGGTCTCGCGGATGGCCCGATCAAGAATGGAGTCCTCTTCCGGCGTTACTGAACCGAGCATGAGATGAAGGAGTCCTACGAGGTTCGCAATGGTATTTCGGAACACCCCCGCGGTATCTTCGTCCTCCACTTTCTTCGGGAGATCAAAAGGATTCAAGTGCACATCGGAATTGAGCGACACCTTGAGGAAAGTTCCTCCCACCGCTTCACAGAGGTGCTTGTACTCATTTTCCGGATCGAGAATGATAACGCTGGCGCCAAACATCATCGAACGAAGTACTTCGAGTTTAACGGTGTAACTCTTACCGGCACCGGACTTGGCGAACACCACCATATTGGCATTTTCCATCTTGAACCGATCGAAGAGGATGAGGCTGTTGTTATGTCGATTGATACCATAGAGCACCCCTTGATTCGAGGAAAGGTCGGAGGAGACAAAGGGGAACGTCGTCGACAGTGGCTCGGTGTTGAGGTTGTTCGCCACATCAAGGACATCATTGGCGAGTGGTCGCGTCGAGGCAAAGCCCTGATCCATGCGAAGGATAGCAGACTTAGTGTAGACGAGCTGAGCCTCGAGAATGGATTCGACTGAGCGACACTTGTCATTCAGGTCATTTTCATCACTCCCGTAGATAGTCATGTAGAGCCCGGCTCGGAAAAACTTTTCTGTCCCCTGCATGAGCTTGTCGCGCAGTCCCTCGATATCCTGGAGAGCGGTCTCAAGCATTGGGTCGCGGATTTTCCCCTCTTCGTTTTCGATATGAATCTGAGACTGCACCTGGGTCGCCGATTTCCGGAGATTCTTCATGATTTCTGCCGTATCAATCGGATGGATGAAGAGAGCAATATCCATGCTGAAATCGATGTTGATAATCGGCGAAAACCAATTGGTCGAGAGGTATCGAGGGTAGGCCACGACAAAATAGGTACGGGAGAGGACTTCCCCAATCTGCATGGTGTTTGAGCTTACCTTGATAGCTGGTGGAGCTATGAGATCCCGGAGAGTAGCAATACCCTGCTGATAGAGCGCCTCGGCTTCTTTGTTTGATTCTCTCTTTCCCGTGAGCGAAATCCCGGCCGTCGTCTTGGGAAGTGACTGTGGCAGTGTCATCGGTAGTTCCTCTACTACGGGTGGCGTGGCCACTCGGGTCTCTTCTACCATGGCCGGAGCAGGTTTGACCCCAGGGAGAACGATTTCCGGCATCACCTGAAAGGACTCTTCGGGAGCAGAGGGAGCCACTGTCGGTACCACTTCAATTACCGGTTCCGGAGTTGGGGCGGGTGGCGTCACAGGTGCAGGAGTTGGAGCTGGTGGAATAGGTTGGGCCAACACTACCGGCTCCGTTGCTGGTGCCGAGACTTGAGGTACGGGCGTAGCCACCGGTTCTGCTACTACTGGCTGGATTGGCTCTGGTCGGGGGGTCGGAGCCGGCGGAGTTGGGGTCACAGGCTCAATAGGGGCAGGCGGTGGCGTCACCACTCCTCCCCCACCGAGAATCGGCCCCTTGTTGTCGCGAAAAACAATTCTGTCCATGATAGTACGTTAGGCAAGTTCGATATCTTCTGGATTTTTGATGACCGTCGCCGTAAAGAGTGACGGATTGTAGCTATTGTAGAGGAGTTCGATCA
>CAYNNJ010000011.1:7246-13292 GCA_964398755.1 uncultured Bdellovibrionales bacterium | reverse complement strand
AGAGATATGTTCGTCAAATTTGATGTCATCTTGCCCTCTTTCATAAGCTTGCCATCGAGCTCAACTCGGTACGCATACTCGGGATTTTGAGCCACTCCCTGCTTGGAGAAATCAACGAGCGCCCGAATCACTTGAACCGTGGCATAGGTATTCGACCAGTATCCCGCCTTACGACTTGCCGTGAGAAAACGAACCGCTGGAACGAGCGCTTCATGATCATAACGAGCGGCAATGAGCGCCTGCACTGCCATGGCAGTAGCCGCATCTTGAGACGCATAGTAGTCAATCTTTCCCGCGTCCCAGTACCAGCCCGCTTCACCCTTCTTGACTTTCGCCATAAGGGCTTCCACTCCATTCTGGGACATATCAAAATCTCCCTTACGAGTATTGACCCGAATCGCAAGTGATAACAATTCCGGCGAAAGAAGCGCGTAGCTTGGGATGAGCGTTCCTTCATGGGTCTCTCTCGGCTCAACCGAAAGCCCTAGAAGTGACTTGGCGTAGCCGAGTGAGATGAGCGACTTGAAGGTATCTTCAGACTCAGCAGCGCTATAGGTCAAAAGGAGATTCTTCTCTCGGGTGGCAATCGCTTCTTTCGAGGCTTGTTCCACATACGTCCGAGCTCTGGCCAACATGAGCGTGATATCATCCACGCGTACTCCGAGTGAACGTGCCTCCTGTAAATATTCAATGACATAACTCGTCACGTATGGATTGGACTCACCGCCGGACCAAAATCCCCAGCCTCCTTCTTCATTTTGGAGATCGCCCAAATGTTCTATCCCCTTCTCAAGCATTTTTATCGTGTCTTTCCCCTTGATTGCCTCAGCAAATATACCCTTCTCTCGATGGGCAATCACCAGTGGCACGAATCGACTTGTGGTTTGCTCAACACATCCATACGGATAGTCAAGGAGTCCCCGCATAGCGGTCGGTATCGTACCGAGGAGTGATGGTGCGAGATCGAGTACAAGCTCGCTTTCTGTCGAATTAGTTCCCTCCGGAAATTTCACGATATACTCAGCGTTTCCCTCTTTTGCCTCACCTGATTTCTGGAGAAAGCCGGCCACTTTGATTGGAAGCGTCTGCGTCACCGCATCAGAGAACTCACTCCCTCTTCCCATTCCCTCCGCTCGAACAGTAAAGATAGCCTGCGTCGCCTGTATCTCAGGTACATACGTGAGCATTGTATCCTCGCTCCTCTTTGGACCAACGGTGAGAGTTCTCTCGTTGCCATCTACGACAGTCCCCTTTTCAAAATCTCCACGAACTGAAAAATCCATTGTTTCTTCGGTATTGTTTCGTACGGTCACATTGATACCGACCCGATCGCCCACTCGCATGAACGATGGCAACGACTGGGTAATCAAAACATTTTTGGAAACCATTATCTCCTCGCGCGTTTGACCGAATTGTGAAGACCCTGCCGTCGTCACTCCGGAAATCACCCAAGTCGTGGCATTGTCAGGGAGCTTGAACGTGACACGAGCCTTTCCATTTTCGCCGAGACGAACACGCGGGTTCCAGTATGCGGTATCCTTGAAGGCTGATCGAATCCCACCACCCTTGTTGTTGTGCACCCAGACATCACCGGCAAAATACGTATGATACGTATCAATCGCCAGGTTATACACCAGCACCTTTTCTCTCACGAACTCAAGACTCTCGATCGGTACTGCATTCCCTTTTTCATCAACGAGCACATCTCCAATCTGGACATTACCGGCCACCTCCCAGACACCATTCACGAACATTTTGTGCTCCGGTGTCACTTTGAGGGTATTGTTAAATACCAGGTACCCATCAACCGTCACCGAGTGTGTGTCAGTTACCTGTGCTGGAACCAACGAGCTATCATGTTCACTCCGGGTCAGTACCGTATCCCCCGCTCTCACATCCGAAATAGCTTTGGAGGTCCCATCTGACATCAATACTTTGGTATCACCCACAAAACACCCTCCTCGCTCGGCAAGCTCAAGTGTAAAGAGTACTCCCTCAAGCGAATGGGCTGACAAGGTATCCTGATAGCGCTTGTCCCAAAACTTTTTGAAGATATCAGCCGGTGACTGATCCAAAAGTTCAAACAGCGCCTTATCTATTGCCCAAAGGGCCACTTCACCCGAGACCGGTTTCCCCTCACTATTTTTCCCGACCACTTCAAGAGACACCGTCTCACCGGGTTCATACTGTTTTTTGTCAGGGTGTATCTCTACCGAGATACGTTCCGATTCGGGACTCACAGCAATTTCAGTGCTCGCCGTAGAAAGTGCAACATCAGAAAAAATTGTCCCTGAAAGAAAGATGTTGGGCATATCGCCCGTCACAAGCGGTAATTTGAAAGTCGCTACATTCCCATCAAGCCTGACTACCTCAGAGCGACGAACTCCGGCTCGCTCAACAGTGAGCCACACATCTCTCCCGGAGAGCGGTGACGCCAGCGTCACCATCGCCGTTTCACCCGGGAGATATCGTTCTTTGTCGGTAGCAATCGAAAGGAGCGATTTACCATCTCCCTCTGACCGATAGTACCAGCCATTTTTATCGCTTGCCCACAACCAGGCTTCACGCACAATAATATTTCCCCGATCATCCGTTCCCGATAAGTTAAAAGTGTAACTGCCCTCTTCTGGTGGAGCAAATGTAAGCATGGCACGACCTGACTCATCAGTTGTCACGGAGAGGCTCAGCAAATCTTTTTCAATTTTCGTGTAATACGAGTACAGTTCTGATGGTGAATCATTGATCCATCGCTCATGATGGACCGCCACGATAAACGTTCGTCCTCCGAGTGATACTCCTTCTCGGTTGGCAACCAATTGAAAAGCCAGTTCTTTCGTTTCGCCTACCCGGCTTCCGTAGGTATACTCCGTCCGATATATCGAAAAATCGCCCGGCAAAACAAGGGCATTTCGACTCTCATACACTGGATTCTCCGATGCATCGCTCGCGGACACTTCGATATGATACACCTGGGGCAAATGTTTCTCGTGGGCACTCGTGGGAACATACACTCGATACGCTCCGTCAGGACCAAGCTCCACCTCGCCCGTTGCAACACTGGGCCCATACCACCCTCCATACCGATACCCATCATCATCTTGAAAATCACGCTGGTAGCCATAATCAGAATAGGTACCCGCCGAAACGGTATACGTCACTTTCTTGCCGACCGCACGCTCACCAGAAAAGTAGCTTCCGGAAATATCAAACTCAAGTGTGTCGCCCACAATGAGACGATCCTTGGCCACGGTGATGTCGAGACCAAATTCAGGTTTCCGATAATAATCCACAGTAAACATCGCATCACTCACGGGAAAGTAGAATCCATCTTTCTCAGAGAGACCACCAAAACTGACCGAGTAATAGTACTCTCCCGTTTTGGCATCTTTCGGCAAAACGAGTTGCCCGTCTATGGCACCATCCTTGATAGGATAGGCTTTCTCCAAAACAACTGACTCCTCTTCTCCCCATCCGGTCCATATTTTGACCTGGGCGACACCATCAGGCACGGTGTAGCGAGCATCGTCATCGCGCCTGAGAATACTCTTGAAGTAAACCTTGTCACCCGGCTGATAGAGCATCCGATCCGTGAACGAGTAGGATCGAGACAGTGTCACGTAAGGAGCGAACCGCCCTCCCCACCAACCATAATTCACCGGTTGTGGCACATGACTGGCATAATTGAGTGAAATAAAAGCCACTTCTCCCGCGGCACGTAACAGCATGATATCTCCCTCCTCGGTGCGCGAAAGATGCGCAAAGCCCTGACTATCAATACCTGAACGGTCCATCTCCTTCTTGGACTTTGAGAGTTGATACTGGATCACTTCACCGCTTGAGACATGCTTCCCGGTTCTGCTATCGACGGTCCACACCACCAAGTTCTTTCCCTCTTCCTTGGTCTGCGCCACAATATTACTGGTCACGAGGAGCATCTCCCCATGTCGGCCGTTCATATTCCCTTCGAGATAGTAGGTACCGGGCTTATCGATAGGCAGAGTGATTCTCGCCCGATCAAATTGGGATGATACCTCCACTGAAAAACGTACCTGCGGTTCCAGGCCATCTGTCTTTACCGGAAAGCGCATGAGCTTCGTTTTGTACCGATCTAAATCGCGCTCCTTGGTATAGACGAGCGCATTCAAAAATCGCTCCTCGGAGAGAGCATACAGCTTGAGTTCGGCCTTTCCAGCTTCTGGTGCGCCCATCCACACCACCTGCTCCTCACCCATCGTCCGTGCCATCACCCCACCAAACTCGTTTCCCTTTTCATCCGCAAAGAAGGCGAGGAAATCATTTTGTGACATATCCGTATCAGCAACCGCAGCAGAGGAATGGAGGGAAAAAACAAAACAAAAAATCCCGACAATTTGCAGGGACCGCACACAAAAAGTGTTCCACGACATATGAATGAGTTTAGGGTATGCCTCCAGTATACCAAAAAATATCTTCTCTCGAAACAACTTGTCCTAGGCGGAACAGTGTTCAAGAGCAATCTTTTTCTTGAAGGTCTGGTGATTCTTGGGGAGGAGTTTACCTTTTCGGAGTTTTGCCTGTTCCGCTTCGGGAAGAAGGGTGATTGCCTGACACTCGGCGCTACAGCACCCCGCAAATTTTTCCTGGCACGACGTACACTGGATAAAGAGGAGGTTACACTCAAGGTTCCGACAGTTGGTATAGTCATCACAGACTGCGTCGCACTGGTAGCAGTGCGAGAGCACGTCATCCGTGATGCGCTCACCGAGACGCTCATCAAAGACAAAGTTCTTGCCCTTAAACTTAGATGGCAAACCTTCACGTTCAATTTGGCGCTTGTAATCGATGATACCTCCGTGGAGTTGATACACATTCTTGAAACCATGGTGCTTGAGATAGCTACTCGCTTTTTCACAGCGAATACCGCCCGTACAGTAGAGGAGTACTTTCTGGTCTTCTTTGCCTTTGAGTGCCTCCTTGGCCATGGGGAGCTCTTCACGAAAGGTAAAAGCGTTCGGGGTGATCGCCCGCTCAAAGCGCCCGATGGTCGACTCGTAGTTGTTACGCATATCGACGACCACCGTCTCCGGCTCTTCGAGCAATTCATTAAATTCTCGAGCCGAGAGATGCGTCCCGACATTCGTGACATCGTAGTCCGTCGCTTTCAGTCCGTCTGCCACAATCTGACGTTTGACCTTAATCGTGAGTTTCCAAAACGCTTCGTCCTTTTGCTCTACTCCTACCTTAAAGGGCACATCAGTGAATTCCGGCCGGGCATACAGGAGCGTTTGAAACTGCTCAAAGTTTGGTTCTGGCACACTCATCTGGGCATTGATCCCCTCCTTGGCCACATAGATCCGTCCCAAACAACCAAGTTTCTGCCACTCGGCAAAGAGCTCATTCCGGAGCGCTGCTGGATCGGCTATCTGGACGTAGCGATAAAACGAAATCACCCGCCGTGAAAACGACTCCTCGGCCAATTGCTTGAGGGCCTCTTCTTTCGACAAATGGTTCCGTAGGTCGTGTGGTATTTCACTCATAAATATCATCGTAACCTGTCGTTCACAAAAATGGAAGCGTCTCGTACTCGCAATGTTAGGTTCATACGAAAAACTTGCTTATTTGAGCCAAATGTGGGACAGTATGAGCATATGACTACTATTGCCCACAACAAAAGAGCCGGGTTTGATTATGCCCTCCTAGGACGCTATGAGGCGGGTTTGGTATTGACTGGCGCCGAGGTAAAATCAGTCAAAACCGGCCATGCGAGCCTCAAAGGCGCCTATGTGACGGTCCATGGAAGCGAGCTCTATCTCACCAACGCCTTGATCCCCCGCTACAAGCAAGCCCACAAGGAGACCAAACACGACGATACTAGACCACGAAAACTCCTCCTCCGCAAGCGTGAAATTGCTTCTCTCATCGGAAAATACCGCACCGAAGGCTTGACTTTAGTCCCAATTCGGTTGTATACTAAGAAGCAACTTGTGAAGCTTGAGTTTGCGATTGGCAAGGGAAAGAAAGAATATGACCGCCGGGCCGATATCGGCTCTCGCGAGGCCAAGCGTCG
>CAYNNJ010000011.1:0-7146 GCA_964398755.1 uncultured Bdellovibrionales bacterium | reverse complement strand
GAAAGAAAGAATATGACCGCCGGGCCGATATCGGCTCTCGCGAGGCCAAGCGTCGCATCGAACGAGCAATGCGATCGTAAGTTCCAATCACCAAAATCCAAGATACAAGCAAGTCCCAATATCAAATCACAAGAACCAAAACGCTTTTTTTGAAATTGGTTATTGAAAATTGAGCTTTGTTTGGAAATTGAAAATTGTTACTTGGAAATTCCCGCACGTAGAAAAGGCCGTAGTTTTTATAAAATACTAGACCATTGCCGCCCTTAACGCTTCTAACGAAGCATTGCGGGCGGGGGTTGTTTAGACTCGACAGGTTGTACTTTCAAAATACGCAAGCCGACCTTGAGAACACGGTCGTAAATATCGTTCTCACGATGATAAATGCAAACTTCATCACAAAGACCAAGAATGCAATCGCGCAAGCTTTTGCCCCTTCTTTCAGTCTTGCGCTCGCCTAATTACTGGCGACGCCATCAGTATCCTGATTCTCGGTAGGGAACCACTGGTGTCATATTATCGAGACGTGACGAGGGAATTTCTTTTTCTTTTACTCTCCAATCGTATTGCAAAAGAAGAACTCGCTTGAGGATTTGGTCTCCCTTTTACCTCCTGCCCGTACAAAAGGTTGACTACGCTTGTAGACTATTTTGAAAAAACTTCTCTGGACATGGGTGCAATTCCCATCAACTCCACCAACAACAGCTTCTCTAGCTTCGTTAGCTGCATAAGCTTCATTAGTTTTTGAGAATTTTAGAAACTTTTGAAGAAAAGCTGATGAAGCTAGGGAAGCTATAAGCTAATGAAGCTATACCATGAGACGAAGACGCCACAATCGCCCCAAGCCGAAAGTTCAGCTGAAGGAGCATGCTCGTATCAATGAGAAGATTCTCGTCCCTCAGGTCATGGTTATTGACCAGGACGGTGTGAATCGAGGAATCATGGACACGGCCGATGCCATCCTCCTCGCTCAGGAACAAGAGGCTGACCTGGTCGAGGTATCCCCCCTCGCCAAACCTCCGGTCTGCAAGATTACCGACTACGGCAAACTTCAGTACAAGGCGGCCAAGCAGGAACAGCAGCAAAAGGCGAAGCAGAAAAAAGTAGAAACCAAGGGTATTCGTCTCGGCTTTCGAACCGATACCCACGATCTCCTCTTCAAAAAGACTCAGGCCGAGAAATTCTTGACCAAGGGAAACAAAGTCAAAATCGAAATCGTGCTCCGTGGTCGAGAAAAAGCCATGCAGGACAAAGCCAAAGAAAACCTGAACGCTTTCATTGCGAGTATCACGGTTCCCCATCGGTTTGAAGAAGAAGTGAAGCGCGGACCCATGGGATTTAATGCCCTCATCGTCCCAGAATAATTTACATCGATTAATGCTATGCCCAAGCTCAAGACCCGCAAGTCCGTCGTCAAAAAGGTAAAGATCACCGGCAGTGGAAAGTTGAAGACCCGCGCCACCGGTCAGAACCACTACAACTCTCGCAATTCCGGGGACGAAACCCGTTCCAAGCGCAAAGACAACGATGTCTACCCAGCCGTCGCCAAGAATATCAAAGCCTCGCTCCCGTACTCGTTCTAACTCATCGCTCTCGCTCACCTCTCCCGGGCAGGATTGACAGTTTGCCCAGACTATTGTAGGTTGAAGATTGTGAATTCTAAGTGCATCGACTATGACCAGAATCAAACGTGGTGTCATGACCAAGAAGCGCCACAAGAACGTGCTCAAGGCGGCCAAAGGCTACCGCTGGGGACGCAAAAATTTGTTTACCAAGGCCAAAGAAGCCGTCATCAAGGCTGGGAAGTATGCCCGCCGTGACCGTCGCGCCAAGAAGCGCACCTTTCGTGCCCTGTGGATTACCCGTCTCAACACCGCGCTTCGCCTAAACGACATGAAATACAGCGCATTTATCGCCCTTGAGGGACAGAAGAACATTGCGCTTGATCGCAAGGTCCTCTCGGAACTCGCCGTCGAAAACCCTGCTGTTTTCACCAAGTTCATCGAATCGGTTCGCTAAGAACCTGTTTCTTACTCAAAACCGCTCCCCTAGGAGCGGTTTTTGTTTCGAAAAAAGAGTGCAAGTGCCAGCGTCATGAGGAGGATCCCGAGTCCATCTATGAGGACATCGGAGAATCGTGCCCCCCGCCCTGGGACAAAGTACTGATGGAGCTCATCGGTCGCTCCGTACATGAGCGCAAACGTGGCTGATAGCGAGAGGACTCGACTGAGTGACTCCCGGGTGAACGACCGTCGGAAAAAATGAAACACGAGGAGTGTGAGCATCGCATATTCCACCACATGTGCACCTTTCCGCTCAATGAAGTACCACAGTGGTGGTGGTCCAGCGGTCACTTTCCCTGGCAGGGTGGAAAAACCAAAGATGACCCCCATCCACACAAGGAGGAGTACCAAGGCACCAAGACGCGACGAGAAGAATGAACCGAGGCGAGCGAGTAACATACGGAACTATTTTTTTCGCTCACCAAATTCTTCGATGAGATGGAAAAGGGCGTAAAATGGCAACCAGAGCCACACCGTTTTCTTGAGAAAATTATCGAGGGATGAGTTGAGATTCATAAGAGAGACGCTTAGGGGTGAGTACAGTGGTCACTGATTTCATAGACCACATCCTTTTTTTCGACCACAATTTTCCAACCGTGCTCTTCGGCTGCCGCCTTGAGATTTTGATTCGGGTTAAAGGCTATTGGGTGTTCCACCATCTTGAGAAAACTTGAGTCAGACTCCGTATCCCCGATACCGTATGAATCCTTAAGTGAGAGCTTGTGCTCGTAGAGGTACTGCTCCACCAGACTCCCCTTGTTCTTGGAGGGTTCAAACGAAGCCTCTCCCGTATAGAGACCATGCTCATCGACTGCATAGACACTGCCAAACGAGCCGTCGAACTTGAGATACTGACGATTATACTCCTCCACGACCTCGATAGGTGATCCGGAAATAACGAGAAGGTGGTAGTTCTCGGCCCGGAGCTTTTTGATCAGTTGTTCAGCGTAGATATAGGTGCGCTTGGCATGAAACGGCACGAGGAGCTTGCTTGCTTTGAGGACCGCTTCTTTTGAACAGCCCCTGATATGCTCGGAATAGAGTTTGACAAGCGCCTTGCGATAATCTTCATACGTTCCCTCATGAGTGAGCCAACCAGCATAGATATCAGCCAATTCATCGCGCGCCTCACGAGGAAACACCTTCATCCAGGTGAGCTCATTAATGAGTTCAAAATGAAGATTCTTGCGGAAGATAGTCCCGTCAATGTCAAAGATGGCGATTTTGGTCTTTTTCTTATTGGTCATAGGAGCATACAGTTGATCACTTCTTCATTGTAGCGATTATCTGGTAGAGAGCAATCCCTGTGGCGACCGAAACATTGAGCGAGTTCTTGAATCCGCGCATAGGAATCTCTATGACCGCGTCACAACGCTTGAGAATCGTCGGTGCTACTCCCCCAACTTCGTTCCCAACGATAAGGGCGACTGACTTTTTTGGTTGGTAGTCCCGGTAGCTCACACTCCCCGGCATCTGCTCGAGAGCCACGATCTCATACCCATCTCGATGGAGCTTCGTGAGGAGGCGTGGGAGCGATGCCACCTGCCGCCACGGCATGGTTACTTCAGCACCGAGCGCTGTTTTCCGGAGGGCTTTGTCCGCATCGGAGAGGTAGAGCGCATCACCTTTTGGTGGGCACGGTGTATAGCCCGAGAGAATAATCTCTGTCACTCCCGCTCCATCCGCTGTCCGAAACATCGATCCGACATTGTGGGCGCTCCGAATATCGTGAAGAATCAGTATGAGCGATGATTTCATACAATCCACTACTTATGTTCGTGATAGAGCTCCTTCGCTGTTTCCCAAACGGCCGGATAGTTCTTTTTGGTCTTCATCCAGTACCACCACTCCCCACCCCAGAGATAGATTTCCTCAAAGCCGACCTGGCGGGCATAGTCCACATTATCGCGAAGCCGATGCTCATTCATGGTCCGGAACTGTTCTTCAAGTGACACCTCGGCAATCCACCCACTGGCCCACGGCTCTGCCTGGAGCTCAATCACCATAAAGTGCTCCTGGTCGGTGAACAAACGCACCATTTTTTCTTTGAAACGAAAGAAATTAGGACCGAGAGGATACTCGAAGTATCCGCCTACTTTAGGGCTATAGATATCACGATACATAGTAGTCCCGAACTCATCCCCTCGGGCGGCTGCGTGGACCCAGAGTGAGAGCTCGCCACTGTCGGTCACGATCACGGGGCGAGTGGGGTCAAGGCGCTTCGTAAGAGCGATTTCTTCATCGAGGAGTGTCACATCAAACGGTGGGCAAACTCCAAATTTAAGGAATGGCTCATTTTCTATCTGCCAGCTCACGATGGTTCCGGTATCCTTATACCGGTTGACGGTAGTCTCGATGAATGCGAGAATACCCGATCTACGGGCCTCTGGGCTATCTCCGACCCATCCTGGAATATGGCACTCCGGCCACCGTGGTACTTTGATCCCGACCGCGAGAATAACCTCGGCCCCGCGCTTGCCGGCTTCTTCGATCTGCCAATCAACATCGGAAAAGTTATACGTGCCTTTGGTTGATTCCACCAGGTCCCAGTAGACGGGAAGACGCATTTTTTTCACCCCTACTTCATCGAGGAGCGCCAGATAGGTCTCGCGCCAATTGAGGCCGAGTCCTTCGGCATAACGGGTCGAGAACGTCATCCCAAGACTCACATCCTCGCGCGGTGCCGGAGCGGGCATGTTGAAATACCCAAAGAGGAGGAGTACGAGAAGGAGAAGTGACAGAATCACGCCAGCGAAACGTTTAAGCCATTTTTTCATAGATGACATTAGAGTAATGGAATGCCACTCATGGTGGCGAGCCACAGCCCAAAACCAATTATACCCACCGCTACCACTTTTTGAAACCAGTCCCAGAAATGCAGGCGTTCACCAAAGACCTGCGGATATCGAAAGGAAAGAGGAAAGGTGAGAAAGAGAAGAAAGACATACTGCATCCCGGAGAGTGCCTGAACAAACGACACCGATCCGAGGTACGTTGCATACGCAACGAGAAAAGTCCCCAGCCCGGCTGTTGTTTTATTGAGGAGGAATAAACCGCCCGTACTTGCCGCCCGTGATGAACGATGCCCGAATCCCGTAAACTGCGCCACTATCTGGTGCCGAAACAGTGGCACGATAAAAAGCGTCAGTCCCGCGAGTGTCATCCCGAGGCGTGACCACACGAGACCATTCACAAAGTCCGTCCCGGCATAACCTGCCTTGAGAAAGAGAAACGACATCCCCATCAGGATACCGGCGAGCACAATATACCAGGAGATGTGTTCCCCTCGCCTGAGTGGGAGATCAAATGATATGAGGAGTCCGCCGACGATGAGGAATACCAGCGCCATAATGTACCGGCTATCGACAGCCACTTCTCCGGCCATCCCGGGAAGAAAGACCGCTAAAAATGCCACGAGAGATATGATTGTCCCGACGAGCGGGGCGACCCGTGACACCTCATGACGTTTGACCGCCGCATAAAACGCCACCAACCCGTAGACAAAAGTCATCCCGGAGAGAAGCAGAGTGATGGTTGTACCGATATCCAGGAGATGAAACCCAAAGGGCGCAAAACCGAGCGCAAAGAGACTAAAGAGGGACACAAAAAAAGCATACACGGCAGGTGTCGGTATGCGATCAGAAAGCAAAAATTTATCAAACGCGGCTGAAACGGCACTAAAGAAGTAGCCGAGAAGCGCGACCAAAGCCCAAGTCATAACTTAGCTTTTAGCTTTTAGCTTTTAGCTTTTAGCTTTTTCTAAAGCGCCAAGCAAAAAAGCCTTAAGCTTTTTTATTATGTATGTCTCTTTTTATTATACCTGAAAACTTCGTATACGTCTTGATAGACCCACTAGTTAGTGCCTACAATCTGGCGGTAGTAGAGATCAACGTCAGCAATCCATTTCCGCACACTTTCCGGACTATGCGTGGCACAGCTCGAACCGCACTTCCAGATAGTGAAGTTCTTGGGCTCGCTCGTCTTCCGGAGTGCCACGAGTTCTGCAATGCGGTTACCCACCGCGCGAACCGCCTCTTCCGGCGTCCCGAAGCAACCATGACCCATGGCCACTCCACGCGCCCCGGCCCCTTTGAAACCCCAATAGTTGTAACAATCAGCGCCACTTTGGTCCACCGGAACCCGCTTCCCCCAGTTACTTTCCTTCTTGGCGATACCCACAATGAGCGCCGCCACTTCCTTGTCATACTCGGCGATAGTAGGGGCCATGACAGCAAGCGGATAGCCCGTAGTCATCGACTCAATGGTGGCACGTAGTTCGGAATCAGGAGTTGGCGTCGATGGTATCGCGCTCTCATTGGTCAGACCCAGACTCTCCAATCGGCACGGGGTTTCATTCTCGGCCGTCTTGTTTTCTATGAGCTCATGAAAGAAATTGAAATCCTGTTGCCAACGACAAAGCTCGGTCGGATCCACCACGAGAGCCGTTTCCGTACCACCCGCTTCAGACGCGAATTCCTTGGTATCGATCATGGGAAGTGCCGGGAAAGCTCCCACACCCACCAAAAGGAGTGCTAACGACGAAAAGCCCTTTCGTACTGAGAAAGGCCATTCACGCAAAATGTGCTTCAGTTGTGAGAGTTTCTCTTTTGTCCTCTCTCCCCAAAAATCACCCATAGCGTACCCGTTCTTTTCAGCCGTCACGAGACGTGGGTCTCCCGATGCGGAGAGAGCCTATCCCTCTCATCATCTGGTTTCCGAACAGGAAAAAATCATTAGGAACGCAAACTAGACTATAGCAAAATATCAAGCTTTCGTCAATGAAAAAAGCCGTGTTTCTATCAATATTTATGGCTTATATAAAGCAAAATACTAATTATTTCCCTTAGCAAAAACCCTCATTTTTGGCTCAAATAAGAGCCATAATCACCAAATACGAATAAGCCACCTCTCTGGAAGGAGAAATGGCTTATTTAAGGCTCAATTTTGCTAGAAGTTGGAGCTTGTCCCCTGAAGAAGGGTGTTGACAGCCTGAATAATGATAAAGCCGGAAAGTGCCACCATCACGCCAATTATCGAGTACTTCATATTCCGCTTGGCGGTCGAAATCGTGTCATCGTCCCCCGCC
>CAYNNJ010000010.1:0-14005 GCA_964398755.1 uncultured Bdellovibrionales bacterium | reverse complement strand
GAGCTCTGGTGTCAGGGCCTCGATAAATTCACGGTGATTGGTGACGAGAACAAGAGCCTGGGACCCAGCAAGGAGCTCGTCGAGAGAGGCCACATCGGACTTTTTCGCGACATGTGGATCAAAGGTCGTGACGCTCGCACCATGCTTTTTGAGGTGGGCGATGACCTTGAAGGCAGGGGACTCCCGGACATCATCAATGTTTGCTTTGTACGAGAGACCGAGTACGCCGACTTTGGTACCGTTAACGGGGAGCTTGACCTGATTCAGGGCATCTTGGAGGAGTTCGACGGTGTAAGCGGGCATCTGGTTATTTATCTCACGGGCAATCTTCAAGAATTTGTGGTCAAAACCTGACTGTTT
The DNA here is from genome assembly GCA_964398755.1 of uncultured Bdellovibrionales bacterium. GTDB lineage: Bacteria > Patescibacteriota > Minisyncoccia > Moranbacterales > UBA1568 > UBA1568. The sequence goes on along the minus strand of CAYNNJ010000010.1, from coordinate 13,645 downwards.
GGCACGCTCAATCAAATAGTAGGGATCAACCGGGATACAGTGACCACCCACGCCACAGGAGGGATAATGAGCCATAAAGGCAAAGGGCTTGGTAGCGGCGCCCTCGATCACGTCTTTGACATCGATGCCCAAGACATCAAATGATCGAGCGAGTTCGTTTACAAAGGCGATGTTGATATCTCGGAACGAGTTTTCGACGATTTTGACGGCTTCGGCTTCACGAATAGACTTCATTTTGCGGATGGCACCATCGACGATGGAGGCATAGAAGTCATGAGCGAGTGTAAGACCTGTTTCATCAAACGAACCAACGACGCGGGGAATGTTGGTGACGTTCCACTTGGCATCACCGGGGTTGATGCGCTCCGGACAGTGGGCGAGATAGAGGTCAGTTCCGATCGTGTAGCCGGCTTTTTCAAAAATGGGGCGGACCACTTCTTCACTGACGCCCGGATTGACCGTCGATTCAAGGACGACGAGGGCGCCCTTTTTGGCGTGGCTCGCGATGAGGGTTGAGGCCGAGATGACGGGTTCGAGGTCTGGATAGAATGATTCATCAACCGGTGTGGGTACACAGATGAGGATGATGTCTGCCTCAGCCAACCGACTACCGTCGCTCGTAGCGAGAAAGGGGTAGCGACCGATGTTTTCTTCGAGAAAGGCATCTTCGATTGGGCTCTTACCGGAATTTAAGAGGGCAATCTTTTCCTCGTTGGTGTCATAGCCGATGACGTTATAACCACGTTCACTCGCACGGACAGCAAGCGGGAGTCCGACGTAGCCGAGTCCGACGATAGCCGCTGTTTGTTTGACCGTTTCAGTCATAGTTTGGGTTTAGGGGATGAAGGAATGAGTCCAGAGCTTGCCCTGGAACCCAATACCCGTTATTGTACGAAATATTAGACCCCCTGACAAGCAGATATTTTAATCAAGTCATATATGTTTTTGAGCAAACGTATCGAACAAGCTATCGTCCGAGCAACGGTGCTCCATGAGCCTCAGCGCCGAAAGGTGAGCGGAGTACCATATATTGTCCACCCGTTCTCGGTGGCATTTCTTCTGGCCCACTATGTCGATAATGAGGATGTGATTATCGCTGGACTCCTTCATGACACTATCGAAGACGTGCCAAGCTATACGGAGGACATGCTTCGGGCAGAGTTTGGGGATCGAGTGGCTGATATCGTCCTTGAGGTGACAGAGGATTTTACTCAGGCGGAAAAGGAGGATCATAGAATCCGGGGAAATGGGTGGCGAGCACGCAAAGAAAAGTACCTCGAGAATCTCAAGAATGACAGTAGAGAAGCACTCCTCGTCGCTACCGCCGACAAGATTCATAATATGCGGAACGCTCTCGATGAGTATGCGCTCCATGGTGATGGGGTTTGGCAAAAGTTTGAGCGGAATGCTGACAATCTCATCTGGTTTTATACCGAGGCGGCTGCAGTCATCAGTACCCACCTCACGCACCCGCTTGTAGACGAGATGAATCGACTATTGGTTGAGCTCCAGACGATAGCAAGGCCGCGTGAAATCTGATAAAATAGGGGCATGCCCGGTAGTGAAACTTCGACCAAAATTCTTGGAAGTTTCTGCTGTATATATAATGGCATTACGAAAAAGGTGTAAGTTGTTTATTTACTTACGACATCGTTTACAAAACATGTCGAAGTTCTACTGACCGGGCATGCGTATCGGTATCAATGCTTCATTTTTGCGAAAGCCAGGCACAGGCATCGGCCAGGTTACTGTTCATTTTGTTCAAAAATTAGCGGAGGCAACAGTGGGCAATGAGTCGCTCTCGATCATTCTGTACACGGAAGAGCCCGTCAGCATTCAATTTCCAGCCAATGTTTCGGTTCGGAGTTTCTTACCTTTTTGGAAACGGGATGACCTTATTCGGAAGATACTGTGGGAACGCCAGGTAGCGAGAGAAGCAGAAAAGGATGGTTGTGATTCGTTTCTCAGTCTCTATCAGAGTTCTACAGTGTTTCAAAAAACATCCATGTTTCATACGATGGTCGTGCATGACATTATACCCGAGTTATTCCCTGAATATCGAGGGAACACTCGGCAACGGCTGGCCTGGCAGAGGGTAAAGCAGGGGATTCGTTCAGCGGATGCGATTGTGGCGGTTTCGGAGGCGACCAAACATGATTTAGTGGAATTTGGTATCGAGTCTGAGCGTATAGCGGTAGCGTCACCCGACGTGGCACCTCTCTTTCGTGAGCCCTATGATGCAGTTGTCGGGAAGCAGATTCTTGACCGGTATCACCTGACACCAGGGTATATGTATCATGGGGGAGGGCTTGAGATACGCAAGAATACAGCCGGACTCCTTCGAGCGTACCGTATGCTTAAGGAGAAAAGTGAAACTGGTCGACTGCCCAAGCTCGTCATTTCAGGTAGAATTCACGCCAAAGGAAATAAGTTGGCCACACCTGTTCAACAACTCTTGTCGGATCTTGATTTGGAACAAGATGTCGTACTCCTCGATTTTGTACCAGAATCTGATCTCCCGGCCCTCTATCGGAATGCTCTCTTTTTCGCCTATCCGTCTCGGTATGAGGGGTTTGGACTCCCGATACTCGAAGCCATGACCCAAGGAACACCGGTTCTTACCGCCGACAACTCCTCTCTCTCGGAAGTAGCTGGTCGGAGCGCCCTGTATATCGACGCCGAGAATGATGAGTCGATTGCTTCTGGATTGGAACGAATGCTTGCAGATGAGACGCTTCGAAAGCAATTGTCGGTGGCAGGACAAGAGGACTCAAAGCGGTTTCATTGGGATAGCTTTGTATCAACCATTATTCATTGTGTGACTCACTCATCATGAAGCGTCGCCTTCAAGCTTGGTATCTGTCATGGACCGGGATTCGAACCTACCGGCTACTCCTCCTCCTCTTTTCGGGAGTATTTCTCGTTGTATCACCACTCCTTCTCCATCGCGCCATACTCCCGCTGTCTCTCATCAATTTCGTTTTTTTTGCCTTTCTTACCTACTTGGCAGCTCTCTATCGACCAGGATGGGCATTTCTCGTGTTGGTCGTGGTGGTGCCACTTGAGATCGTGAATGTCGCACCCGTTCTACTTGGTGGTATCGAGGTGCGTCCCTATCAGCTGGTTGCGGGTATGCTTGTCCTTGCGCTCATAACTCGCTTGGTCTCACGCACACTTCCTTTTCGTCTGATGGAGCCGAGGTGGTTTGATGCGCTCCTTCCGCTTGTGGTTGTCGGGGGTGGAGTGGCTTTGATTGGAGCACCCGAGCCCATGGTTTCACTCAAACAAACGCTCATACTCGGGACGTTTGTGGGACTCTACTTCTTAGGACGTATCTTTTTCCGGACGATGAATGACCTTCGTCAGACGCTTCCATTTTTCGTACTTTCCAGCACCTTCGTTGCCGGCTATGCTCTGTGGCAGAATGTTCGATATTTGGTCGGTCTTCCCAGTTATCAGGTGATGACCGGTCGACCGAACGCACTCTTCTCTGAGTCGGATTGGTTGGGAATGTTTCTCCTCCTGCCACTTGGTGTGGGGCTATTTGTACTCACTCAGTATGGCAGTACCCATGCACGAGAGCGAAGCCACTTACAGTCACTCATTGTTTGGGTTGCCCTCATGACGTTTCTCATACTCATCGAAACGACGCTTCTCCTTACCATGGCACGGAGTGCGTGGCTGGGTGCGGTGGCACTCGTGCTGTGTTTTAGTGTGGGTTACCTCATTCGGCTCAAGTTGGAAACGGGGCGCTTTCTCGGGCGTCGGTGGTGGTTATTTTCAGTTCCGTTTTTGGGTGCGTCTTTGATATCGCTTGCGCTTGTTCTTTTTACTCCACTCAGTCCGTTTCCTCTCTTGGAACGGATAGAGAGTACCGGTGGGCTCCAAACAATCACCGTCGCCTGTAATGAACGACAGTCACTGCCAGAAACGATTGCATCACTTGATGACTTGAGCGCCTTCGGGTGTCGTCATATTACGCTTGAGGCTATCGAGACAGAACAAAATGCCGGTTCCTTTGTAACGACGGTTGACCGACCAGATCCCAACGTGACCATTCGGAGCGAGATATACGGCCGGGTAACTCGCCTCATACAAGACCATATCTTCTTGGGTCTTGGTTGGGGGAGCGTGACAGCGCTCCTTGGCGCAGACGAACGGGGAGCGGGGCTCAACGCAAGCAATATATTTCTTGAGGTGTGGCTTGGGAGTGGACTCTTGGGACTCGTGGCGTTGGTCCTTTTCCTTGTCTACATGTGTCTCCGTTTGTTTTCCCGTATCCTCGATCTGGAGCAGAAAGACCAAGGACTCTTGTCGCTCACTCTCCTTGCTCTCCTCATTGGATTTACTGTCTTCAACCTCTTTAATTCCGGTATCCTTCTTGGTTTCTACTTCCTGTTTCTCTCTGTTGTTGCGCTCATGGCAGAACCAGAGCCCTAATCGTTTATGACGCCATCGTATGATTAAGCAGATTCGAGCCATTGATATCCGCCTACTTGGCAAGAAGCGGACCGGTGACGAGACAGTTTTTTTTAACCTGACCAAAGAGCTCTTGGCGCAACCGTCGGAGCATGAGTACTGGCTTCTCACTGATGAGCAGGATAGGAACGTGCTCCTTACCATCGCGAAAAGTCTTGGGATTGAGGAGGGGAAGCAAGCGCGTATCATCTCACTTCCCGGGAAGAATCGTTTTGTTTGGAATCTCATCACGCTCCCGTGGTTTTTTCTCACCCATCACGTCGATACGTTTCACACTCAGTACATACTGCCACTTTTTGTGCCGAAACGAATCAAGGTAGTCGATCATATCCACGACGTGTCATTTGTGGCGCTCCCTCAGTATATCGGGTGGCAGGATAGGCTGTTTTTGGCCCTGTTTATCCCACTGGCTCTCCGGCGTGCAGATCGTATCGTGGTGCCCTCCCAATTTACCAAGGATGAGATCACTGCGTATTATGGTACGTCAGCCGATAAAATTACCATCATTCCGAATGCACTTTCTCCCGAATTTCAGGATTTGAGGAGTGAGCATACGAATGTCCGCAAGCAGTATGACTTGCCGGAGCAGTACGTCGTTTCGGTCGGGACCCTTCAACCAAGAAAGAATCTCCCACTCCTCATTCGCGCTATGGCGGAAGTACGAATGCGACTCCCTGAGATTAAGCTCGTCCTTGTTGGAAATAAAGCCGGCCATCACGTCGATCCTGATATCGACCGATCGGTTGTAGACTGTCAGATGACTGATGCCGTCGTATTTCCCGGTTATGTCAAGGCTCAGGACCTCCCGAGCGTCATCCGGAACGCCAAGGTGTTTGCTTTTCCTTCACGGTACGAAGGGTTTGGCATCCCGCTTCTTGAAGCGATGAGTCAGGATGTGCCCGTTGTGGCTTCCGACATTCCGTGTCTTCTCGAAGTTGCAGGCGATGCTGCGCTCTACTTTGACCCGTCGAGTGTTGCCTCTTGCGCAGAAAAATTGTATACTCTTCTTACTGACAATGACGCACGAGCGAGCGCCATCTCCCTGGGGAGGGGGCGCGTCTCTCTGTATTCTTGGCGCGCCAGTGCCACCAAGCTCTCTTTTCTCTACGATGAGCTGTGTCAGCATCATCATTCATAAAGTGCGCCAGTATGTTCGAAATGAACCAAAAAACAGCTCTCGGTGAGGGCAAAGTTTCCAATAAAAAACGGATTATCCGAGTTGCCCTTTTTGGGCTGGCCCTTCTTCTTATTGCCGGAGGAGCATTTGCCTGGAAGACTGGGATAACACTCGACAAGATTTCCCAGGGTGATGCCAATATCTTCAAAAGTCTCGTTAAGACCCTTCCTGGTGTCGAAAAGACCCTCAAGGGCGAAACGGAAGGTCGCATCAATATTCTTCTCCTCGGTATGCGAGGTGAGGGAGTCGAGGGAGGAGGACTCCTCGCCGATACCATCATGGTCCTCTCGATCCATCCAAAGAATGGTGAGGGTGACATGAGCAAAGCATCGCTTATCTCTATTCCTCGTGACTTCTATGTGAAAGTGCCAGGACGTGATGAGCAACGTAAAATTAACGCGGTGTATGCGCTGGGCGAAGAGCGATCTCATGGCGGTGGCGGTATTGAGGATATGCGCGCCATTGTCGGTGAAGTGACTGGACTCGATATTCCCTATGGTGTTACGATTAACTTTCAGGGTTTCAAGGATCTCGTGAACGCGATTGGTGGTATCACGATCACTCTCGAACAGCCGTTTGAAGAGGGGATGCAGTTCCGCGGTCTCGAGAAGCGCTGTGATGGCATCACCTATACGGTGCCTTCGGGGAGTTTCGAGGAAAAGCGCATTCAGCGAAAAAACGGCACTTACTACGCCAATCCTAAGCGCTACCCACTCTGCTTTGAAAAGATGACCACCGCGGCCATTGCCGAGCTTGAGTGCGGTGGGAACTTCAAGTTGCCGGCCGGAGAGAATCTCCTCGATGGAGAGAAGGCTCTCTGTTACGCCCGGGCGCGCTATACCTCGAGTGACTTTGATCGGGCTAGACGTCAACAGGAGGTGATCAAACTCATCAAGGATAAAGCGCTTTCACTGGGCACACTCACGGATTTCTCCAAGGTGACGGCTATGCTTGATAGTCTTGGCAACAATGTCTCAACGAACCTCGAAGCGTGGGAAATGAAGCGTATGCTCGATCTCTACCAGAAGGCTGGGGATGCCGGCAATATGAATCAAAAGGTTCTCGAGAATTCCGAAGAGGGTCTCCTCTACAACCCGCCTCAGACCAAGGAAACGGGTTACATTCTCCTCCCTATAGGAGACAACTACGATCGCATCCGCGAGCTTTTCAAGAATTCACTCAACTACTAGTGGTATTTCCATCACGCATCGATGCACACGATAGAACTCACTCTTGCCGTTAATGGGTATCGGAGTCCGGAAATCTTGCGACTCTGTCTTCAATCTATCGAGCGAGAGATGAAGGGGAGTGCCATCGCTTACGAAGTACTGGTTGCCGATAGTGCTACCGAAGAGGCGACAGAGATGCTCATGCGGGAAGAATTTCCGAGTGTCCGCTTTTTCCCGTTCAAGGAAAATGTCGGATTCAAAAAGCTCGTGAATGTTTCACTGGAGGAAGCCCGGGGAGAGTACGTGTTTCTCATAAATAGCGACATTGTCTTGAGTCCTGGTGCCGTACCTGAGATGCTTTCGTATCTGAAGTCGCATCCCGAAATCGGGCTTCTCGGACCGAAACAGTACAATTTTAATGGGAGCCTTCAGCAGAGTTGCTTTCATTTTTATCGACCGGAAACAATTCTCTACCGTCGGACCTGGCTCGGCCGACTGCCTTTTGGTCGCAAGCATTTGCGCTGGTTTACGCTCGCTGATGATCCCCTCACACAGCCGACGGCAGTTGATTGGATCATTGGTTCAGCCATGCTCGTTTCGCGGGCCAAAGCGCAGGCGGTGGGGCCGATGGATGAACGCTTCTTTCTCTACATGGAGGACGTGGATTGGTGTCGGCGATTTTGGGAACATGGCTACAAGGTCGTACACTACCCGAATACCTTTGTCTACCACTATCACGGCAAAGGGAGCGCCAAAGGTGGATTTTTTGGGTCGCTCTTGTTTAATCCGCTCACGTGGTATCATATTGACAGCGCTCTCAAGTATTTTTGGAAATATCGTGGGAAATCATTGCCAAAAGTACAGTAAACTCATACACAAACGACGTTATGACCGATATTCAATTCGACCCGAGAGAAAAAAAAGAAGCCGGACATCGCCTTTTCAAGAAGGCTTTTTTGACACTCTCCTTCGTTCTTCTCCTTGTTGTTTCATACTACACTGGCTATGAGAATGGTCGGGACACTACCAGTACCACATCGGCAACGGTTCTTTCACCAGAGGATGCCGTCATTATCAACAAAAAGGGCGATGACACGATTGATTTTTCGCTCTTTTGGAAGGTGTGGGAGCTCCTCAAGGACAAGTACGTCGATCGCGCGGGACTGGATGCAAATAAGCTCTTTTACGGCGCGATAGATGGGATGCTTGCAGCCTCAGGGGATCCGTATACGACCTTTTTCAGTCCCGAGGAAAATAAGGAGTTTAACGAAGATATGTCTGGTACCTTTGAGGGTATCGGAGCAGAAATGGGCATAAAGGACGAAATCATCACCATTATCGCGCCCCTTGAGGGCATGCCAGCTGAACGAGCAGGGCTCCTCCCAGGAGACAAAATCGTGAAGATTGACGATGTAGCCTCAAGTAGCTATTCACTCGATGAAGCAGTCAAGCACATCCGTGGTCCCAAGGGTACATCCGTCAAACTCACTATCTTCCGTGAGGGCGACGAGGAAACTCGTGATATCGTCGTCGAACGAGGAGTGATTTCAGTGAAGAGTGTTCGCTCGGAAGTAAAGGAGGGGAACATTGCCTACATTCGCGTCAGTCGTTTCGGTGAAGATACCGATGCCCTTTTTACCGAAGCCCTCAAAGTGGCGGTCCGTGATCAGTCTCAAGGTATCATCATTGATTTGCGGAATAACCCCGGGGGATTCCTCGATTCAGCCGTCGAAATGGCGAGCCTTATGCTTCCTTCGGGGAACATTGTTGTCATGGAAGAAGATGGTGCCGGCAAGCGGAAGGAACTCAAGGCTCGTGGAGGAGATATCGCGAGTAGTATCCCGACCGTCGTCCTCATCAACGAAGGATCGGCGAGCGCTTCAGAAATTTTGGCCGGAGCCCTCAGTGAAAATCGTGACAACGTGACGCTCATCGGCAAAAAATCCTTCGGAAAGGGATCGGTTCAGGAAGTCATCCCGGTTGGCACGGATACGTCGGTCAAGATTACGGTAGCGCGCTGGCTCACTCCAGAGGGTCATCAGATTAACAAAGCCGGCATCAGTCCTGATATTGAAGTTGGTATGACCGCCGAAGACCGCGAGAACAAACGAGACCCACAGCTTGACCGGGCACTCCTCGAAGTCAAAAAGGGGCGTTGACTGGTTTGGTTCAATCAACTATACTAGGAGTGCTTAATTATTCTTAATTGCAGTCCTATGAAAAAAATGAACGTGCGACCGCTTGGGGAATATGTTTTGATTCAACTAGAAAAGTCCGAACAGAAAACAGAGGCGGGAATCTATCTCCCGGAGACGGCCAAGGAAGACCGATCGCAGTTTGGCGTCGTGGCTGGTATCGGAGACAGTGACAAAATTTCAGTGAAGGTAGGTGACCGGGTAATCTTTCGACTCTATGGAGGCGAAGAAGTAAGCATCATGGGTGACAAGTATCTTCTCTGTCAGTCAAAGGATGTCCTCGCCGTAATCAAGTAAAGAGATAGAACATCAAAAAGCGCCCTCTACGGGCGTTTTTTATTTAACAAATAGATGGAAGAAATTACGGTTCTACCGGGAGACCGCTTTCTTTCTTCAAATGATCGTTACCCGAAAGCGTCTTGGCGGTAAAAATATTCATATCTGAGAGACGGACCCCGCCCTGAAATGAAGCGAGTTCATTCTCGCCGTAAACGATGATATTGCTACCGGCCGGGAGTTCACCCGCTCGCTTTTCGAGCTCTTTGAGAGGTATATGGACAGCTCCTCGTAGGTGGGCACGTTCGTAAGCCTGGGGTGTCTGTACATCGAGAATGAGCAGATTGGTTGGAGGGTTCGCGTAGGCTTGCTTCAGCTCCTCGAGACTGACGTAAGTAACTTTGGACTGATCGAGAAAAGAATTGGGGTCACCTTGCGAAATGAGTTGGTTTCCGGTTCGCTTCCAGGCTTCGATACCACCACCAAGCATAAAAACCGGGTATGATTTTTGACGCAAGATCGTCTCAGTGGTGTTGCGAGTATTTTCGTCTCGGGCGGAGAAAACAATAATGACCGTACGCCCATCCTCAGGCTCAAATGAAGGGAGCGCGCCAGTACTCACAGAGAGAGAGCCGGGTATATGTTCACTTTCAAAGTCTGCCTGTCCACGGACGTCGACGAGCATTAACGGCTCTTTATTGAGGAGCTTTTGCCTCACAATGTCGGTACTGAGTTCAGGAATGGGCTTCTCTTCGGGAGTGGAGTCTTCTACGGTTTGAGGATTCTGATCATCGCTCGTATTGTTAAAGAGTGTGCGAGCGACAAAATAACCACCAACCAGAAGAACGAGCGCTCCTCCAACGAGGACAGCTCGAGCGTTTTTCTTTTCTTGGGTGACAGAGTCGCGCATAGAATTATTCAAGGAGTGTACCAACAAATCCATCATTTCCGTTGAGAAAATCACGGATGGCCATCGGGGACTTTCCCTCGAGCTGAACCTCTTCCAGGAAAAGAATACCGTTCCCCGTTTGAACGCCAACTTTTTCTCCGATTTCACTGACCATGCCGATAGGTTGTCGGTGGTCTGGGTTCATTTTTTGAACGGATACGGTGAGTAGTTTGAGTCGGAGGAGATTGTCCTTCTTTCGCCAGAAGCAGTAGATACCCGGCCATGGCGTGAGCGCCCGGTAGCGATTGTAGAGACTTTCGGCATCGTCACTCCACACAATTTTGCCATCACTGCGCTCGATGAGCTGACAGAGAGTAGCGTCCTCATCGCTTTGTTTTCGGGGAGTGAGACGTCGTTCTACCCAATCTGGAAGTGTCTCTAGAAGGAGGTGACTGCCGGCTGTACCCAGTTTTTCTGTTAGGGTAGCAGTCGTATCATCGGGCGCAATAGAGACAGTGACCTGGGTGAGAATATCACCGGTATCCATGCCTTTATCCATGAGCATAATGGTAACTCCGGTCTCGGTTGCTCCCGAGAGGAGCGCATTCTGAATCGGAGAGGCCCCGCGCCAGAGAGGGAGGAGTGAGGTATGAAAGTTGACACAGCCAAAGCCAGGAAGCGAGAGCACGGCTTCGGGGAGGATTTTACCGTAGGCGGCGACCACAATGAGATCAGGCTTCCAATCAGTGAGTGTGGCAAGAGCTTCCGCATCCATCCGTTCAGGCTGAAGAAGTGGGAGAGACTTCTCGAGAGCGAGTTTCTTTACCGGGCTCTCTTCAATCGTCTTACTCCTCCCAACGGGTTTGTCTGGCTTCGTGACGACACCGACGATATTGTACCGAGCCTCGAGGAGATCTGAAAGGAGACGAGCGGAAAGCTCGGGAGTGCCCATAAACACGACGCGAATTTTCGGGGCACCCTGAGAGCGTGAAGGGGTGCCCTTCTTTGTGCTCTCATGAGTCTCCGATGATTGGTGCACCGGAATCCTATTTGATCTCGATCCGACCAACCGGTACCAAAGTGCTTTAGGTGAGGGTATCATAGGACGTATTTTTTTGTTTTTTCTCCTGTTTGAGATACCGATGGAGGATGAGAACGCCATCTAAGTGATCGACTTCGTGTTGGATAACGGTCGCAAGAAAGCCTGTGGCTCGCATTTTTTTAGGGAGGCCTTTTTCATTGATGTATCGAAGCGTCACTGTTTCTGAACGGAGGATCGGGAAAAATTCACCAGGCAAACTGAGGCAACCTTCTTCCGAAATAATAGTGTCTTGGGAACGGGAAGTAATTTCCGGATTGATGAAATAGTACTGCTTGTTTTCGACTTCAGCAACGGCCAAACGAAGCGGAATGTTGATCTGAGGCGCCGCCAAACCGACCCCATGTTCCTTGTGCATGGTTTTGATCATTTTGGGGAGGAGCTCCTGAATCTCGGGTGAGAGCGGGTCCGTAACCAACTGAGTTTTTTGGCACAGGATAGGACTATCCTCACCGGTGACGAGTGGCAACATGAGAATCACAGTTAACGAAGCGACAGGGGATCAATATCGATAATACAGTCTTTACTATTTTTTTGGAGAAACGTCCGTAGGGCGGGAGGGAGAGAATCGGAAAAACGGATGAGAATCTGAGATTCGAATAGCCCACGCTTTATCTGTCTATCTACTGGCTTCCTCGGATACATGCGGAGACCGTCGAGATAGGGTTTGAGGGAAACTCTCAGTTTCTCTGCCTTTTTCTCCGCCTCAGTAGCTGTCTTCCCAGAGACACTAAGGCTCATAAAGCGGGCAAAGGGAGGGTACGAGAGATCGCGCCTCTCAGCGATCAGTTTTTGAAGAAAGAGTGTACTCCCATCGGTCACGATTTTCTGGAAAAATGTATGTTCGGGGTGAAACGTCTGGACGATAACTCGTCCATGAGTCGTAGCCTCGGTTTGACGGAGGGCCCGGGAAATATCCCGAAATAAGCGCTCATCAGCCTGAAAATCAGGGAAAAGGAGCAGGCTATCTGCGTCAATCATAGCAACGAGCGAGAGATTCGGCAAGGGAGGATTTTTGAGTGCCATCTGGGTACCAATGAGGATGTCGACTGAGCCAGCGAGACCATTTTCCATGAGTTTTTCGAGTGCTCCTGAAACTTTTTGAGTCGTACTATCGAGTCTCGCGACACGAGCACTGGGAAACCGCTTCTCTATTTCACGTTCAATCTTTTCGGTACCAAATCCGACGTGACGAAACACGAGATGGCCACAGCTGGGGCAACTCGGAAAACTTCCCGTCTTGTATCGACAATTGAGACAATGGAACCCACCATCTTCGGTATTGACGAGGGGGTGTTCGCACTCTTTACATCGGAAGACTTCTTTGCACCGCTCACAGACTGAGAAGGCACTCAGTCCCTGGCGATTGATATAGAGGAGGATCTGTTCTCTCCTGGTGAGTGCCTCATCGATACGCTGTATGAGTTCGTGTGAGAGTGGTGAGTAGTTTTTACGATAGCGTTCCAGCCGGAGGTTGATGATGGAGAGTCGATCACCGACGGGGGGGTGATTGGGAAGAGGATGAAGCGGAAGAAGGTGCTTATTCTCTATCCGAGCGAGCGTTTCACTACTCGGGGTACCAGAGGTAAAGAGGAGCGTTGTTTTATGAATAGAAGCCAGAAATTCTGCGACGCGTTTGCCGTGATAGCGAGGACTCATATCCCACTGCTTGTAGCTTTCGTCTTGCTCCTCAGTGACGATAATGAGGCCGAGGTTCTGAAAGGGAGCAAAGAGGCCCTGACGCGTTCCGATAATAATCTTGGCCTCGCCACTTCTGATGCGCTCCCATGCGGTAAAATAGGCCCCATCTGAGAGCTTGCTATGGAGTGCGGCTATAGCATCGAGAGGAAAGTACCGGCAGAGGGTCCGCCTCAGGAGCGGGAGGAGCGTGATTTCAGGAACAATGATGAGGGTCTGCTGTTTTGACTGGTATACCTGTTTCGTGATGAGAGACAAAAGTCGCCCTCCCTCTTTTTCAAGTGATGTATCAAGAAAGAGGAGATGTCCCTTCTCTTTCAGTAGGGGATTTTCGAGGACAGTGCGCTCAACTTTGGTGGGGCGGAGGACAAGGAGCTTTCCTTGTTTGAGGACCTTCTTTTTAGTGGTCCGCTCTTTGACCCGCTTGGGGAGAAAGTGCTTGAGTACTTTACCGAGGGGAGTGAAGTACTCATGACTGACGGCGAGCGCCAGCTCACACTGTTCTTCCGTCAAAAAATTTTGGACCGCTACCGCTTCAATATATTTCATCCAGATAGGCTTGCGACCGGGAAGTATCTGGGAGTCATACACAATACCCTCACCCATTTGCTTGCCAAAGGAGATGGAGACGAGTGAACCCTTGGGGACGGGTGTGTCGCTCGC
>CAYNNJ010000009.1:0-14839 GCA_964398755.1 uncultured Bdellovibrionales bacterium | reverse complement strand
AAAATCTTTTTCATAGGGTCCCTAGAAGCTTGATGACGTTCCGGTGAGGAGTGTGTCAACCGCCTTGATAATAACGAATCCGAGGAGGGCCACGATGACGCCGATAATCGAGTACTTCATGGCATTCTTGGCGGTACTGATCTGGTCATCATTTCCGGCTGAAGTAAGATACAGGATTCCGGAAATGACGAAACCAATAATCCCAAAAAATCCCAAGATAGCGAGAAGCCAATTTAACGTCTGCTTGATGATATTCGTAACCGTTCCACCAGGAACACCAGACTGTGATGCGTATGCATACCCCTGGCTCCATCCCGTTGGCTCAGGTGGTCCGGTCTGGGCGAATACAAAGACAGGGACAAAGAGCATAAGAAGCAGAACACTCGCACTCAAGCGTTTAAACCAATATTTCATATAGTTGCTTCCGAACAAACACGTCGTTTGTTTGTGGAAATGACATTAATATTATTTATATTCACTTATACTATTATACCACATTTTTTCCTACGAGCCTACCAAAACAAAAATCACCCCAAGCGAACAAGGAGTGATTTTTGTTTTCGAAAATCGAAGTATCCACACTAGAAGGAAGCGTTGGTGCCTCCGAGCCAGTTGTTGACGGCCTGGATAATAACGAATCCGAGGAGGGCCACGATGACACCGATAATCGAGTACATCATCGCGTTCTTGGCCTTGCTAATCTGATCCTCATCACCAGCTGCGGTGAGATAGAGGATACCAGCGATTACGAAACCGATGATACCGAGGAAACCCAAGATGGCGAGGAGCCAGTTCATGGTCGAGTTGATAATACCGTAGATAGAACCACCAGGAGTACCGGCGCTCTGGGCATTACCCTGACCACGACCCCACTGAGCGGAAGCGATAGCTGGCGCCAAAGCGACAACGGTCGAAGCTGCTCCGTAGAAAGCGTTTTTGATTTTGTTCATAGTTCTCACCTCCTTTCAGTGTCCCTTCTTCCGAAGACAGGGATTTCTTTTGTATTTATTTTATGCGAAGAATTTTCCTATCTGTGTGACAAGGAGGAGAGCACCGAGTACCACGACGATACCGATACCAGACCAGGTCAGTCCAATCTTTGCTTTGCGTATTTGCTCTTCATCTCCGGCAGCGGTGAGATAGAGGAATCCGGAAATGACTACTCCAATTATACCAACAATTCCCGCAACTGACAATAAAAAATTGAGGATGTTCCCGAGAATCTTGGTCACGTCCGGAGCTTCATCGATAGTACCCGCCCCAACCAACCCCGGCCAAACTGCCAATATTCCTAGGGTCGCAGAAAAAATCCATGATCGAAACCGCCTCGCCTCGCTCTTCGCTCTCCCATGGGTATACATAGTGTTCAAACGAGAATACTCTTCCTCTTCTATAGTACCACGTGCCTCCGCGAGAGACCAAGAGCACTCCACCCCAAGATATGCTATCCTGAGGAGGCACCCGTACATCCTCCCTATGACCCTCCCCACCAAAATTTTCCTCGCCCTCATTATCGTCTTCTACCTCGCTTTTGGCCTCTTTCACCTGACTGATTTCGTCACCGCCGACGAACACTACTGGGTCGAAGAACGCATCCCCCAGTACTGGGAAGCCATAGCCGATGGCAAGTGGCGGAAAACCTTTATTAACGACAAGCCCGGGGTGAGCCTGGCGCTCTTTTCTGGCGTCGCGGTCGCGCTCCATCCCGATACCGAGAAGTTTTGCCCGGAGCAAAAAAACCGCATCATTGCCTGCGATACCGCGCAAACGAGCGCCATCTACCTCGCGTTCCGACTCCCGCTCCTTATTGTAAATACCCTCGCGCTCATTCTCCTCTTTTTCCTCGTGCGACGACTCACCAGTGAGCTCGTGGCCCTCCTTACCCTTGCCTTCTCAGCGCTTTCCCCGATTCTCCTCGGGATCACTCAGATTATCAACCCTGACACCCTCCTCTGGTCAACCAGTGCCATCGCCCTGTTTGCCTTTTTCAATTATTTGAAGGACAACTCACGACCATACCTCATCCTCTCCGGAATTTCCCTTGCCCTCGCCATCCTCTCCAAATACGTCGCCATCATCCTCCTTCCATTCTTTCTCGCGCTCATTCTGTTCCGCTTCTTCTTGACCGAAAGTAACAGAGAGACGCTCCGATTGGACCTCCAACGCGAACTTTTGGCCTGGGGAGCCCTCCTTATTGGTACCATTCTCCTCGTTATCTTCTTCCTCCCGGCCCTCCTCGTCGACCGCAAGTATTTCCTCGAGTTCATCATGACGGTTCCAGACAAAGAAATCCTCGTAGGCGTCGCGCTCTCTGGGGCACTTGCCCTCATACTCGACACCTGGGTTTTCAAGAATCAACCCCTCTTCTTCTTCCGAAGCCTTGCCCTCCGGGCTCGGACCATCCTCCCCTTTAGCGGGCTATTGTTCCTGTTCCTCTTTGGGAGCATCATCCTTCTCCGCAACTTTTTCCCGGACTGGGACTTCATGCGTCCTATCGCCTTTGATATCAAGGACCTCACCGATATCCGTTACTACGGCTCCATTCCAAACTTTTTTGAAACCTTTCTCCTGGAGTGGAATCCCGTCATCTTTTCCCTCACTCCCATTGTCCTCCTCGGGCTCCTCTCACTCGTCATCTTTCAGATTGTTGACCGAAAAAAAACTGCTGTAACGCCACATGTTTACGCTCTCTTCTTCTTTTTTTTGGTGTACACGCTTCTCCTTATCTACTCCAATATCCTCTCAACTCCCCGCTACAGCATCATGCTCTACCCGCTCCTCGCCTACCTCTCGGCGCTCGGCTGGGCTCGGATTATCTCAGTTCTTCGCCCTACACTCGGACGAACACTGGCTCTCATTGGTATCCTTGCTGCTAGCCTCATCTCCCTCGCACTCTCTGCTCCCTATTACTTTAACTATACGAACCTTCTCCTTCCTCGCGACCAGATGATCCAAGATGCCTGGGGCTATGGCGGAGGAGAAGCCGCACAGTACCTAAACTCCCTCCCTGATGCCAAAAACCTCACCGTTTGGGCTGATTACTACGGCGTTTGCGAGTTTTTTGTTGGTCGGTGCCTCACCGCCTACACTTTTGACAAAAATGAAATTAAACCCGACTACTACGTCCTCACCCGACGAGGCAAAATCCGCTATATGTCTCGCTACCCTCGTTGGGAACGTCTCTCCGGACTGCGAGCCTACCAGTACTACGGTACGCCCGATCCGGCCTGGGAACTCCATATCGGTGATCGACCCGGGAACTTCATCCGCGTGGTCAAAGTGGAAAACAGGTAAAACAAAACCGAGAACCAGCTGGCTCTCGGTTTTTACTTGGCTTTCTCCTTTTAGTGTGCGTTCTTGTGGAGGTCGATATGAACCATCGGGAGGATTGGGACTGAGACAGTCCCCTCCTCTTTGGCTTTGAAAAGAAAGTGAAGTGCTCGCCCAAGAATGAGAGTCGGTGCGAGTACGGTCATAAAGAGAATCCACACGAGGGCCAGGAGCGTGATGATCCGATCCTCTTCACTCACCGTTACCGGAGGAGCGAGAGGAGTAGGCGCAGGTGGTGCGAGGCTCGGAGTCTCCACAATCGCTTCACCCTTGATTTCGGCGGGAGCACTCACGGGTACCACAGGTACCGGAGCGGGCTCTTTTGTCACAGCCACTACGGGCGTTCCAAAGTATTCTACCGTGACGATAGATTCCTTGCCGTTAATCTTGCCAGAAACGACCGCCACCCCGATTTCTCGGTAGCGAGTATTCATGATGTTCGCGCGGTGAGTTTCACTCTTCATCCAGGCCTCGTGC
This sequence comes from uncultured Bdellovibrionales bacterium, assembly GCA_964398755.1. GTDB lineage: Bacteria > Patescibacteriota > Minisyncoccia > Moranbacterales > UBA1568 > UBA1568. Next base: position 11,032 of record CAYNNJ010000009.1, on the reverse strand, counting down.
TGATCTCGGGCATCCGTATAGTTGATGGCGAGGTTTTCCCCCGCAGCCTGATACGCATACCCAGCGTCCTTGATCCAGTACCAGGGTGCGACACCAGTAGGAGAGGTATGAGCAAAGTAGTCGTGCTTGAGCATATCATTTGCCTTGTTCTTGGCCGCCAGTGACAGAGCCACGTTCTCAGTAAGGGGAGTGAGCCCCGCTTTGGCCCGAGCGTTGTTGGCGAGAGCTACCACATCACTTGGCACGATGCCGGAAGCAAATACGGTCGTCACAAACGCAAACGAGGAAAGCACCCCAATCACGGTGAGGGCCAGGATAGCATGGACAGTTGTGGTATGTGTTTTGGCCATAATGGCTTTGTTTGGCTAAAAAATAAAAACGGGCTCACACCCGTTTCTATAGTACTTTCGGCTCTTTCAAGCCTTTGTAGTTCCATTATAGCATTTTTTCCGGCTTTTGTAAAGACAAATCGGTACCAGACCGGCGCTCGAGGAGATAGAGGTAGAGAATAAAAACGATGAGACCTGATTTGACGAGAGCAAGAGGAAACCAGAGGTGCATCATAAATGGATCGAGTACGTACCAGGCCCCGAGCGTGAGTGCCGTGTAGAGACTCTCCCAGAACCACTGTGGGCTCGTCACAGTCCGAAAGGTATACGAAAAATTGAACACGAGGAGGGCGATGTAGGCGAGGAGGAGGAATAACCAGAGCGCCCGTGGCAGTGATGTGGGTACCACTACACTCGCTCCCACAGTATCAATCCGAGCATCCGAAATCTGAGATATTTTTTGTATCTCCATCTCGGTCCCCTGCTCAATCACAGTCGGTGCGTTTTCTCGCACCGAGACCAAGGCGGTACTCCCCTCAAGAACAAGGAGGAGGGCGAGAAGAAGAGCTATCAAATTGTCTTTACACCATGCCATACCATTGACTATAATTATTCAACTTGTTTCGCAATCACGAGGAGACGCTTGAGTGTGGTGCCGGCCGGCCAGCAGGTCATGAGAGTAAGGGTCTTTTGGTCCTCACTCCCCTTCAAATACTCGAGCTCCTCGGGCGCCACTTTCTTCTTTTCGACCACTCGGTATTCAAATTTCTGCCCCTCAAAAAAAACAACAATGTCATCCCCGGGATTGAGCTTGTCTATGAGATAGAACAGAGCATTGTAGCGGTTCGCCTCAAGAAAGTCAACACCCGAGTGGGAAAAAAGAAAGACATTACCCCATTCCCCCGGTTTGGCCGTGCCCCGAGCATGGGCCACGCCCTCGGTGAGGGCTCGCTGATACACCACTCCGTCCTCCCAATCCACATCCGGGATAACCCGGGCGTTCGCTCCAATCTTGGGAATAACAATCCCAAAGTCCTCACTCACGGGAAGGAGTACCTGTGACGGGATTGTTTGTGCGCGCTCATCTGCCCGTGAGATTACGGTCTTGTGCTCTTGGCTCGGGAGGAACTGATACTTGGCCTCTTCTCGTAGCACCGGGAAGAATGTCAGACCAAGTACAAAAACATACACGCCCACAAGAGCAGTGCCTGTTAGTCGCTGTATTCGATCACGCCCCAATTTAGTTGGCAGATTGATCATGGTCTTTGGACCGGTACCACTGATAAACGAAGTACGCAACGACGAGGACGGTGACCAGCCAGAAGAATGAGCGCCATGGATGATTCGTTACCGCGTCAACACCGGCTTCGGTCATGTCACCCAAGACTGACGGTTCCGGAGTAGTCTCTGTGTTTGAATCTCCCTCTTCATCCGTTACGCCTTCTACTTGGCCTTCAGGTGTTCCCACCGTAGCGTTGGTCACCGGAATTGCCCCACTCACGCTCTCTCCAGGGAGAGTCACGGTCGTCGTTTTGTTCTTGGTGACGGTATGCGTATCAACGTCGGTATCCTTGTCACCGACAAAGCCCGAACCATTGCCATTGCCCGCTACCGCCCTGATGGCGTAGTAGGCATCGTTGCTACATCCTGGGGCCGGTACCGAGAAATTCCCAGCCTGGTTGGAACCAATCGCAAGTTCAGCGACAAACGTCCCCGCATCGGCGACAAAGGTCGTCGAGAACGATCGATAGAGCTCGACTTTCACAGTCTTGCCACCATCGTCTGCGGTCGTAAAGGTGATGACATTCTGGCATGAGGCATCATCTCGCTCGTAGTTCGTAGGTGTGCCCGGTGTCTCGGACGCGAGCGTCACCGTTACGTGGTTACTCTCGACGGTTTCACTCCCCTCACCCGAGGCAATCGCTTTGACATAGAACTCATAGGTCCCATCGGTCGGCATGACGGTACCATCTACCTGACAGTCACCAGAATTGCCACCGAAGGCCGAAGCGAGATTGTAGGTCGCAAAGGGAGCGACATCACTGTCCTTGTAGCATTCGACTGAGAGGGAACGCCCTAACACATCGAGGGTGACAAACCCGATCTTGATATCCGCTGTATCCGTCACCGCCTCGGGCGTCTCGATCTTGACCGAGAGACTCGCAGCATCGGCCGTGTGTGGGAAGAACGCCCCACCAAGCATCATAAGCGCGATCACTGGCATCATCACTCGTCGTCGAGCAGTAAAGATGAGCCCGAGTCCCAAGAGGAGACCGAGGAGCGCCAGGACCACTGTACCAAGCGGTGCCCCCGTCATCGGCAGAGTCGTCGCAGCCCCAAGTACATACTGGGTCTTCTTTTTGGTCTTTTCCACCAGTTTGTTTTCGTCATCCTCCTCAACCACGACTGTCTCAGTAGTGTTGTTCACGACATTGACCGCGGTGCCGACAAACGGATCCGCGACGCTATTCGCAAAGATCGCCTCTTCACCGGAGACGCCCTTGGCAAAAGCGAGGTCTCGGTAGAGTCCGGAATCCTGCGATTCGCTAATGGTGGTCCGATACGTGAGCGTCTTGGTTTCACCCTCGGCCATGTCACCGAGGTCCCAGATACCAGGCGAAGCATACTCATGGATAAACGGAGCGCCCTCGCCACTGCCTGCCACATAGGCAAAGCCCTCAGGTGGAAGGTCAGTCACGGTCACATCATCAACCGGACCATCGAGCGCGGTCACTTCGAGCGTATACACCACCTCATTTCCCGGGGTTTCATCCCCCACACTGTCATTGGATTTGCGGAGCTCGAGTCGTGATTGTACCTCTTCTTCTTTTCTCACATTCCAAGCGACACAGTAGTAGGACGGAGCACTGCTTCCTGCATCGATAAAGTCATAGTTGTCGTAATTTTGCACATCCTGGTGACAATACATTTCGGGGCTGACATTGTCACTGTTCCAGTCCTCAGGATTATTCCCATAGGTAAACGGAATGTACTGATTGTCCCAAATTTCACGCACCCACAGAAGGGATGAACTCTTAAGATCGACATCGGTACTCGTTTCGCCGTTCACTCCGGTTGGCCCAAACGTATGCCAATCAGGATTGAATGATTCGCCCGTATTGTCTCCGGGGTTACTGTTACTGTAGTAGGCCCACTGGAAGCGCCAGTTGTCCTCAAAGCGACAGCTCTCGTGCGAATTCACCCAATCAATTGCCGTCGTAGCAGTGATGTCTGGTCCGCCGAGCCCGTAGTTTGGGAGGTCGGATTCGTTCTCACACACGATCTTGGTCGCAACGATGCGAGCGGTCGCCTGATTGCGGAAGGTACAGGTAACCGTCTCACCCGGATCTACCACGATAGCATCGGGATCACTCCCGTCACTACAGGTCACGCTCTCTTGCCTCCAACCAGTGCGAGGAGCTTCCGTCACCGTGTAGGTACCCGGGTTGAGGGCATCACTCGTATAGGTTTCGCCATCCGAGAGGAAGAAGTTCCCCTCCGTAAAGTTCGAACTGAAGACAAACTGCTCAGGGCTCCCCTGTGGATCAGTCTCTTTTTTCACAATAATCTGGCCGGGCTTTCCGACATTCCAAGCAACACAGTAGTAAGTCCCACCAGCGACCGGATTCTCTACCCAGTCCCAGTTATCATAGTTGAGCACGTCCTGGTGACAGTACATCTCGGCACTCACGTTGTTGTTGTTCGGATTGTCACCCCCATCACCACCGTAGGTAAACGGGATGTAGTTGTTGTCCCAAACTTCACGGACCCAGACCGGATGTTCTTGGTTCTCATCAAATACGGCAAGTGGCACCGTCGTCTCACCGACAAAGGTGTGCCAGTCACTACTTGCTACCTCACCGAGGTTATCCCCGGGATTCCCGACACCGTCATAACTCCACTGGAACTCCCAGTCGCGCACGAGCCGGCAACTCTCATGAGTGGCCACCCAGTTACTGGCGGTATTCGCCGTGATATTCGGACCACCGAGTCCGTAGTTCGGCAGATCGGCTTCGTCAGTACAGACCACTTTGGTCGCTACGATTTGAATCGGGGCATCATTGTTCGTGATGGTGCAGTAGGCATCGCCCCCAGGAGGGACGACAAGGTCGCTACAGGCCTTGCTATAGCTCACGGCATAACCGAGAACCGGTGTCTCCTCTACGGTGTAGGCACCAGCAGGAACAACCACATCATTCACGCCATCCGCTTCAAACGAAATAGCCTCACCGCCATTCAGTGAAAAAGAGAAGTCGCTCGCGGTTGCATCGCCACCATCATCATTCACGACCACCTTGGTCACATGAATTGTCCCGGGGTTCGCGACGAGCTGACAGGTCTCGGAGCATGAGTATTCCCCACCCTCCACAACGCCGTCACACTGTTCAGATTCACTGTTCACGATACCATCACCACAGTACGGGAGTTTGACGTTGGTATAGGTACAGGTCACATTTTCTCCTGGATGGAGAGTCACCGTCGCGGTAGAACTCACCGGCATATCAAGTGACACATTGGAAGAAACACAGTTCAAACCCTGGAGCTCCCAACCGGGCACCTCACCCTCCACAAAGGAGTAGGTCCCGGGAAGGAGATCCGAAAAAGTAGCACTATTCGAAACACCGTTCTCATTGTCTCCATCGTCATCGAGGGTAAAGCTACTCACCTCAAGTCCAGTGGTAGTAAACGCAAAGTCCTGTGCATCGTTCGGAAGAGCGTCTTTCACGATCGTGATTGATCCTTTGTTGACCGCATTACTAAATGTACAGACGGTTGTCGTTCCAACACCAACCGTCGCGGTGGCGCTATTCCCCTCATTCATCACACAGTTGGTGCCAGAGACCCCCGTTATGGTGTAGCTCGCCTGGCCAATTTCCGTGATGGTATGAGGACCTGCCGTCACCTGGCCAAAATCCACGATACCGCTCGCGTTGGCTGATACCGGAGCGTTGTTATCAAGCTGAAAGCTCCACGCGGTCAACGGTGATCCGTCATCTACCACTTTCACGGCCTTAAGACCGCCAGTCGCTACACAGTTGTTGTTCCAGATTGCCTGACCGGTGACATCCCAGTTTTTCCCAGGATAATTCGTATTGCCGATCACAAACGGCGGGATAATATCAGCTCCGTGTTGAGAAGCATGACCCTGATTGAGCACGCCATCGTCATCAGTCACAATTTTGGTATAGCCATTGGCGGCCGTATCCGGTGGCGTCGCGTGACAAATCGTCACTGCTACATGCTGTGGAGCCTCGGTCACCGCAAACGTCGTATCGTCACTTGGATTGTGTTGACTATTCGCATTATTACAACTGTTCAAAGAGGTAAAGCCGTGAATCTCAGCCTTCCAGTTATTGCCCACTGGAGCATTCCCCGCTAACACATAGGTTCCCGTCAATTGGGTATTCCCCGTCTGACAGGTAGTCACATAACTGAAATTGCCATTGCCTGGAGGGTCAAGAGCAAAACGATAATAGTTTCCGGCAGACAAACCGGTAGCTTTCATATAGACTGTGTCTCCCTGTTGGTATGAATTCTTGGTGGTAGTGAAATTACTCTGGTACGTGGCCACAAAAATAGTAAAGTGATCGAGCGTCACATGTACCGAACCATCCTTGTCGGCAGTATCCTCATCGGCGACAACGCCCGGCTCGTCTAAGCCCGTCACGTCTTCAGCATACTTAACCACGGTCGCTCCTCCGTGAGTTGGAACTGGGAGTGTGAGGACATATTCAAATGTCCCGTCTTCCATCGACGAAGTGACATCATACGCCGTATCAGAGAAGGCACTGAGCTCTGTGACCTGTTCTGGTGAAAGTTTCACTTCTTCAATTGAGAGAGTACCAGGATGCTCTGGGAGTTTGGTAAAGACGACAGTCACGTCCTTGTTTTGAGGAGCGACATAGGTAGTACCGAGCACAACCGCCTCCGTGGTCGTATACCGACCATCATCACCCTTTTTCCATAACGATGGCTCCTCAGGCTGTGGTTTGGTATCCTCCTCTCCCACCGTTTCTGCGGTTGGGATCACTTCAGACACTTCGACAACGGGTGTCTCAGGCAAAGTTTCAGGAGTTGGAACGATTTCTTTTTCCGGAGCTGGTGTTGTGGGGACTTCTTCAGGGGCCTCCTCTTCCTCGATAGGAGCAGGTTCCTCGGTAGGTACCACTTCCTCCTCTTCTTTCGGCGTGACTTCCTCAGGTGTAGCCTCCTCGACTTCCGCTACCTCCTCGGGAGCCTCATCGGCCGCGACCGCGACACCCTGACCATATGAAAAAGCACCGTAGAGACCCACTGTCCCCACAGGCTGAAATATGAGCGCCAGTACAACCAACAAATTAAACGCCTTTACTGTATACTGCTTCACCTCACCCCGTACACCCTTTCGGAAAATCCGCATAGACATGATTCAAAGATAAATCCAGCTCTCCCCCTCGGGAGAGGCCAGTTACGAACAAATAAGTAAAGTACTCGACTTTCATATCAGAGTATCGCTGTCACACCCATCTGTCAAGAAATATTGGAACACATATATTCAATCTGTCAAGGAGTCGATTCGGCCAATAAAAAGCAGGGCATCACTCTGCCCTGCTTTCCTTCCCCTGCTTTCCTTCACCTAGTCACGATCTTCTCGTTCTTTGCTCTGCTTTTTCCTTTGATCGCTCTTGTGTTCCTGCTTGTTCGAATCGTGCTCATACTCATTACGGTCGTGCCCGCTATAGTAGTTGCCCGACTCTTCATCTCGGTCATCATCGCGATCATCGTCTTCCCGTTCGCCTCGACGCTTCTCTGCATTACCGAAATTCACATCGGTGACGCTCGCCCCAGCGATGAGGACAATCGGCTTGGGATTCTTGCTCATGCGCTTCCAGCCCTTCTGGTGGACCTCTCGTACCCGGTACGTCCCGGGAGTGAGATCGGTAAAGCTATATGAGCCATCCGCGCCAGTCACGGTCGTGACCACCGTCTTTCCGAGTCTCAATCGGATTGTCCAACCAGCAAGACCTGGTTCATTCAAATCCTTTTTCCCATTGCGGTTCAAATCATGGTACTTCATTCCACTGATACTTCCCGTCGTAGGACAGGTCTTGTTCTCGACAATGACATAGCGGTCCGTCGTCAGCCCGACAAAGACTGGGGCTACAGCCGAAAGTGTCGCTGTTGTTGCTGTAGCGAAGTCGACATCGCTACTGCGGTAGCCAGAGAGGTAATACTTCCCTGGGGCGCACTGCTCGAGAGATGGAACTACAAGTGAGTCGCCACTCGTCACCTCCGCAGTCGTATAGTCCGCCGGAGCGCTCATAGCGGTCGTATCGGCCCCATAGAGGTCAGTGGCTCCCCCATGGCTATTCCCAAGGACATAGGCTCCCGTACCAGCCCCGATATTTTGGGCACTCCAGGTCGCGGTCATGGGGAACTGGTAATTCCCCGGGACGGCCGTCGCCTTGGCACCATCGAGATACTTCAAAATATGGACCTTGAGGGTCGGAACTGGAGGACAGGTGACATTCCGGACGATTACGTACTTATCCTGAGCGAGCTCAGTAAAGCTAGGAGCGGTCAGAGATGGTGTCGCTTCCACGGCACTTTCAAGTGTATTCCCAACTGAGTAGCCGGCGAGCGCATAGGTATGGAGGCCATCACAGGTCGCACCAACAAGTGAGGTGTCGAGTTTCTCTTCAGCGGTATACGACGAACCGACTGCCATTGGTCCGGTTGAGGCCTCATACGGCATATCCCCTTCCGTCCAGCCATTCGGTCCCAGGGTAAACGGCGCATTGTAGGTGGCGGTAAACATCGGGAAACTTACGCTGTTCGCATTCTGTGCCGTAGCCTGAACGCCATCGAGATACTTGTAGAGATGCACTCGGACATCTGTCACGGGTGCCACTGCTTCAAACTTGGCCGCCGGGACGTTACCACCCCAACAATCGGCATCGCGCCGAAAGGTACCCGTACCACCAGTGCCATTATCACAGTAGGCTCCACCCCAGGTAGAGTTCATAAAGACCGTCGCTGACTCCACATCAGTACCAGCAAGGGCTCCGGTGCTCAAACCATAATTGAGCGAGTTGTAGGGTCCAACCGCGTGGATGGGATTGGTACCGTAATCTGCTGTATTGTAGGCCACGCTAAAGATGACTTCATTAGGAAGCGTCACATTGTCACTCGTGAAATCAAAGGTGACGTTCTGATTGAACCCATGAAAGCACGTGCCATCAGCCTGAGAGAACCAAGTCCCACCAAAAGGCACATCCGAAGCAGGAACCGTACAGTTCGATTGCGGGTCATAGGATGGCCGGTAGTAAACCTTGGCATCAATCGTTTTTGTCGTGAGGAGTGTTCCTGGAGCCGGATTCGGTCCAGTATGGTCAACCGCGTAAAGATTAAGGGTAATCGGATGAGTAAAGAAAGATCCTGGTGTCGTCACACAGGCATCGGTGCCAGCCCGGTTTGCCACCCAGGCGGAACCATTCCAAGTAAAATCGTTCTCACAGGCCCAGTTAGTGAGTGTGACTGTCGCTGTCGTGAGCGTCCGTTCAGTCCCCGCAAACGACACATGGTCACCGAGTGCTGCCGTAGACGTAGCTTCATAGCCGAGGCTCGGATAACTGCCCGGCAAAGGTGAGTCGATACTATTGTAGATGACCGCTGCCGAAGCAGAACCGGTATAAGAAACAAAAAAAGCGACCAAAGCCGCCACGAAGAGTCCTAACAATGATGTGTTCTTTTTCATAGTGTGTGTATTGTATATTATTTTTCCGACCTACTTCTATACTATCACAAAAAAGAACGTGCCTACACTGCGTGTCAAGCACTTCACCTAGCGAACCAGTTCTAGTAATCGAAACTGCCAGTCCTTTTCTTTCTTTTCAAGAATGATATCTCCCGGCTGACGACGAGCGGAAATCGAAACGCGTGCATTCACGTATCCCGGGGCTGATACGACCGCTTCCGTTGCTCCACTTCGCCGATACACCAGCGCAAAATGCCCTTCCCGATCAGAGAGTACCTTGGTCTCACCGAGACGCACCTCTGCCGAAGCAATGGGTCGAAGGAGCTCATCACGCACCGTCCCATAGAACGCACCTGGGCGAAAATACTCGTGGAGAACAGCGACCGCCTTACGGGGTGTACCGCTACTCTTCCATATTTCCGTCGATCCGCCCACCGAAAGCCAGTAGCTCGCACCCTCAATGACCTGTGACTTCGCTAGGAGTTCAAGGGTTTGCCCAATCCAGAGTGCCTGTTGTTCTTCGGAGAGCGATCCGTGAATATCAGGAATAGGAGCCCCAAACTCACCGAGGACGACTCGTCCCCCGCTCTTCTTGGCAATCTCCTCAACATCCCTGGCTAATTGTTCTGGCGTCTTTACATAGTGATCAATGGTGACGATACCACCAAGAGCCTTGGTGGTGACAGGATCCATCACGAGACGAGCCACATCACCATTCATCGAAAAGAAGTTGGTTCGGACACTCCGATTGATGGACTTGAAAGACTGATTCATGGCCCGATACTCAGCTATGAGAAATGAACGGTACCCGGACACATCACCGGTGAGTCGTGGGTCCCCGGTCCCGCCGTTTTCGCACTCCGGACAAGATGAAAAAGCGTCTCCATCTTCAAAGAGTTCGGGATGTTTAAGAATAAACTCTGAGGTTTTCGAGAGGTGCTCCTCACGACTGAGTCGCGGGTAGTCAAACCAGCCCTCCCAACCCGACCAGTTCCCACGAAACCAGACCGAGAGACCATGACGCCGAGCTGACGCCACCCACCGCTTGAGAAACGGCATAAATTCCTCATCATACGGGGTCGCAATAGCGACATGCGTCGCCCCCGTTTCCGCAATATTTTTGACCTGGGTCTCAATGACCGCATCAAAAGAGGCATCGTTCAATTTTTCCCGAGCGATATCTCGTGAATACTTCATGGTATCAATCGCCTGGAAATTCCACAGGGTCTCCATGGGCGGTCCATAGGCCACATGATTGGGCACCGACAAATGACGAGAGGCCCAATACAGGAACCCCCCGCCCACGAGTACTACTAGCGTTGTCGCCCAAAAAAGAAATCGCATGACACAAAGAAGACAATGACTAGAGTCCCCACTTCTGACGGAGAATTGGTTCTACCACCAGGTTCGGGAGATACTCCGGTTTCAATTGATAGATATCCGCAAACGGATAGTGATCAACGAGTTCGTAACGGAGGAACCCAGGGTTGTCCTTCATCGCTCGCCAAGTGGAATCATCTTCGGAATAGCTTCGAACCACAATCCATCTCGCCCACCGATCCGGATTAATGATAGCCGTGTCATAGTACACGCCAGCACCCTCATGAATAAAGCGCTTCATCGGGAGTCCTGAGGAGAAAATAATCGAGTCATGAGAGGCAGCCGAGATGAGAATAAAGCCCTTCTCCGGTCCAGCATGTTCCCGGAGCCAGTTCGAAACTTCGGTCACGTTCTTTTGACTTGATCCCACTCGGGCATCATCGATCGTCACAGCATCGTAACTCGCAAACTGGAAGAACGTCACAAAGGCAAGGAGCCCAATAATGACAAAACGAAGCGGATGGAAACGATGGATGAGATAGCCGATAAAGATAGCAAACGATGGCATCATCATAATGCCATAGCGGACGTTGAACCAGGTATCACCAGAAAGACCCTGAATATAGAGTACGGAGTGACCGAGGTA
>CAYNNJ010000008.1:1429-16416 GCA_964398755.1 uncultured Bdellovibrionales bacterium | reverse complement strand
TTTAATGCCTATGCCCCGATGATTCATTTGGGGGCGCTTGAAACGATTGCTGATGAACTCGACCTTGATCTCCTCTCGGTTGCCGCCGAGCCCTATGCCGTTGCGCGTTCGGTCGAGGTCGAGGATATGATGGATTTTAGCGCCATCTTTATCGATGTTGGTGGAGGGACGACTGATATCGCCGTGGTACGAAACGGTGGTCTCGAGGGGACCAAAATGTTTGCGCTCGGTGGTCGTGCCTTTACCAAACGATTGGCTCAAGAATTCGGACTCTCTTTTGAAGTCGCTGAAACGATGAAGCTTGACTATGCGAACGGGAGACTAAAGAGTGACGACGCGGAGCGGGTGGCCGCCCTCTTTGCAGACGACTGTCGCATCTGGCTTGGTGGGGTAGAACTCTCACTCATGGAATTCGCGGAAACGGACCTTCTTCCGTCGCGTATCTTTCTCTGTGGGGGTGGTTCCGCTCTCCCTGGAATCAAGCAATCGCTCCTTACACCGGAATGGGCCGGCACGCTTCCGTTTTCCAAGCCACCCCAGGTTTCCTTTCTCCAACCGCATGATGTCGCGAGTATTACCGATGAGACTGGGGAGCTCAACAATCCCCAGGATATGACCCCGATTGGCCTGGCTCACCTCGCGCTCCTTGACTCCATCGAAGAAGAAAAAATGCTCTCGGCCATCCTCCATCGGAGTATGGAGTCCCTCGAAAAAAAATAGCCAAAACATAATTGGAAAGCGGTATGCCTCAGACATTTTACATCGAAAACGACGAAGAAATCATCTCGGTTATTGGGCGTTTACGTCGATCTTCTACCGAAGAGAATTATTTTGTGTTCCCGAAGCGAGCGCTCGTGCTCCAGAGTATCGTCAATCTGCGACTGTTTCAACGGGAGGCAGACAAACTCGGTAAGAAGATAGTGATTGTGACTCAAGATGACGCGGGCATGCTCCTCGCCCAAAAGGCCGGACTTACCGCCGAACGCTATACCGATGATTTTTCTCGTCAGGCGGAACACATTGAGCTCACGCCAGAGGTAGCGCCACCGCTTTCAGCCAAGCCGAGTCTAGGTGGACTGCGTTCCGAGGATATCGGGAGTAGTGATTTTTATGGTGGCGCGAAGAGTCTCAAGAGTGTGAGCGCACGCGTGCCTTCCGCTCCCGCTCCTCAAACACTTCGCATCCGTAATGCCTCACCAGAACGACCGCCGAGCCTCAACTCCAAGCGATTTGAGAGTATGACGCCGAAGACGGTCGATCGTCCACCAGTAGGACTCCGTCCCGAGATTGTGCTCCCTATTGAGCGCTCAGCGCCGATCGCTCCACCAGCACCACGCGCTATGCCTCGGGACACGCGCGAAGCGACTCAGACCGTGCGCGAAGCCCGGCTCCGGAATTTTTTCACTCAAGGAGGAGTCGTAGAACCCCCGAAAGTAACTAAAGAAGCAGTCGCTCCTCGGGTACCCGTCACTTCGCACAAGGTGGGAGTGATATTTTTGGTCCTGGGTGGAATTTCCCTCACGTCACTTATTGGGGTGGGAGTCTTTCTCTTTTTGCCCAAGGCGGAGGTCCATGTGGTTCCATATCGCACCGTATCCGAACTGGACGCGACTTTTGAGGGCCGTGTCGACGCCGACATGAACGACGAGCGGGCACTCCCAGTCCGAATTATTGAGAAAGAACAAAAGGTTAATCTGTCAGTGCAAGCAACCGGCACAGCCCCTGGCACCACTCAGAAGGCTCGGGGTATGATTACGATATCGAACGCCTACAGTGCCGATCCTCAATCACTCGTTGCTACCACGCGGTTTGAAACAAGCGACGGTAAAGTCTATCGCCTAACGGAGGGCGTTACCGTTCCAGGGATGAAGGGGACTACCCCGGGGACGATCGACGCGACAGTTATCGCTGATCAGCCGGGGACGAGCTACAATATTGCGACCGCAACGTTCACCATCCCTGGTTTCAAAGGAAGTCCCAAGTATGACAAATTCTCCGCCCGTTCCCAGAAAGCGATGGCGGGAGGGAGTGATGGGAGTGGTAGCGCCAACCAAACCGTGATTGCCAAAACAGACCTCGAGAAGGCGGCCATCGACGCCAAAACGAGAGCCCGCGACGCCTACATCGAAGCCGTCAAAGCCGAACTCCTCCCCGGAGAACGTCTCCTTGAAGACAACATCGATATCATTTCACAAAATGACGCGGCATTACCACTGTCCGGCACGGTTGCTACGTCGTTTGACTATGTCAATTCCTTTCAGGTGAGGGGCTTTATCTTTTCAGAGGACGCTATCAAACAACGGATTCTCTCCGGTGAAAAAAATATGGTGTCAGGTGTTTTGTTTCAACCGGTAGATGTGATTTTGAGTTATGGTGAGGCGGTGCCGAACTTTGGTGAGCGGACCGTTCGGCTCAAAGCCCATGTGCGCGTTATTTCCGAGTCGGTCATCAATCGGGAGAATTTCCAGAAGCAGATACTCGGGAAGGACGAACAGGGAATTGACCAGGTACTCACCACTTTCCCGGAAATTAAGAAAATTGAGATTGCCTTCAAACCCCAGTGGTTTACGCGGACGGTCCCGGATGCCGAGAGCCGGGTCACCGTCTTGGTCGAACCAGGGGAGGAATAGTTCGCTTGAAATTCCCGACCCCTTTTGCTAGGATAGAGCTCTAACCGATTTCCTCCACTCTATGTACGACCCCAAAGACGCTGAGGCCCAGGCCATGAAGCGACGACTTCAGTCGGAATTATTCGTGTTTGAGGGTGACAAAAGTCGTGTGATGCGGAAACACGAAGATCTCGTGATCGAAATCCGGAAACTGAAAACGGAAATCGGTCACCTGCAGGGGGACCTTGAGGTAAAGGTGGCTGCGAGCGCCGCGCTCGAACGGGAGATTGCCACCCTCACGGATGAAATAGCCCGTCATAAACGCAAGATGAATTCTCAGTAACGATTCCCGCTATGCATACGAACGAACTGCGCGAACAATATCTCCGATTTTTTAAAGAACGAGGGCATACTATTGTTCCTTCGGCTCCTTTGGTTCCTGAAAATGACCCAACGACACTCTTTACTGGATCGGGCATGCAGCCAATTGTGCCGTATCTCCTGGGAGAGCCGCATCCTATGGGCACGAGAATCACTGATTCACAGAAGTGCTTCCGATCCCAAGATATTGAAGAGGTGGGTGACAATCGTCATACAACGTTTTTTGAAATGTTGGGGAATTGGTCTTTCGGTGATTATTTCAAAAAGGAGCAAATTGAGTGGATGTGGGATTTCTTGATAAATGAGATTGGTATAGACCCCAATAAACTCTATATTACCTGCTTCATAGGAGATACGAGATATGGGATTCCGCAAGATACCGAGGCAGCACAAACATGGAAGAAATTATTTGAAGCCAAGGGAATTGAAGCTCAAATTGCGGAAATAGGTACTGAAGAACAGGGATACGTACGTGGTATGAAGCCAGGGCAGCGGATATTTTATTACGATGGAAAAAAGAACTGGTGGAATCGAGGAAAGACGGGCCCAGAGACAACGGCCATCGGTGACCCGTGTGGCCCTGATTCTGAGATGTTCTATGACTTTGGGAGCGATCACGACAAGAAATGGGGTGAGGAATGTCACCCAAATTGTGATTGTGGGCGATTCCTAGAAATCGGAAATAATGTTTTCATGGCCTACCGAAAAGTTTCAGAAAATCTCTTCGAACCACTTGCAAAACCGAATGTAGACTTTGGCGGGGGACTCGAACGTATTGCGGCGGCGGTCGCTAACGACCCAGACGTTTTCAAGACAGATGCTTTTTCAAGGGCCCTGAAGGTTCTTGAAGCAGTACGTGAGGTAGACTACGCGACAGCAGACTGGCCAATAAAATACAGTATGCGAGTCATTCTCGATCATGTGCGCGCCTCCGTTTTTCTAATTGCCGATGGTGTTTTGCCTTCCAACAAGGACCAGGGATACTTTGTCCGACGTCTTATCCGGAGAGTCGTGCGTTATGCAAAGAAATTGGGAATGAGAGAGGCTTACCTAGAGAAAACGGCGGGTGCCTTTATAGCTACATATCAAGAGGCCTATCCAATTCTTTTGGAGAAGCGAGATGATATTCTTTCGGCTCTTCTGGTAGAAGAAAAAAAATTTTTGACTGGTCTAGAAAAAGGCCTTAAAGAATTTGAAAAGATGTACCAAACAGGGGCTATTTCAGGGAAAGATGCCTTTCTTCTCTTTTCAACCTATGGATTTCCTCTTGAGATGACCGAAGAGTTGGTACTTGAACAAGGTGGAAATCTGGATAGAGGGGCATTCCAGGCTGAATTCAAAAAGCACCAAGATCTCTCCCGTACCGCGAGTGCCGGCAAGTTCAAGGGTGGGCTCGCGGATCACAGCGCCAAAGTGACGGCCTATCATACCGCGACCCATCTCATGCTCGCCGGTCTCCGCAAGGAACTCGGTGACGGTATTCATCAGGCTGGATCCAATATCACCGAGGAACGCACACGGTTTGATTTCACCTATCCGGAAAAAGTACCCCGTGAAGTACTGGACCGAGTGGAGGAATACGTAAACACTGCTATCACTGCTGGGGCTACGGTGGAGACCACCGTTATGGACAAAGACGTGGCTCGTGCTGAGGGCGTCGAGGGGAGCTTCTGGGAAAAGTATCCAGACAAAGTGACGGTGTATCAGGTGGCCGCTCCGGATGGCACCATCTTTTCTCGTGAACTCTGTGGTGGACCTCATGTCGTCACTACGGCCGATATAGCGTCATTTGGGAAATTCAAGATTATCAAAGAAGAGGCCAGTTCTGCAGGTGTGAGACGGGTCAAGGCAATACTGGAATAGGAGAGAGATATCGTGGGAAACTACAGTTTTCCGTTTGTTCGTTTGGAACCAAGAGTTTTTGAGGAATGGCAAAGAGATTTCCCGGAGACCATTCAACACAACTTGTTTCTCGTTGTGCGCTGTAAAATGGGTAAACATGCCTGGTCCTTACTCTTGTTGAACTCTCAACAGGCGAGCGAATCGGGTGTGATTCTGACGATTTGGACCCAGACAATCGCGAAGAAATTTCCGTTGCCCTGGGATACCACGGCTATCCGCGTTTGAGCCCATAACACTGGGCTTTTTTCTTTTCTTGTTGACAGAATCGGGGAAATCCGGTACAGTGGACAGGTATATTATTGGCTTACGAAAGGCATATGCTCGCGATTATCAGAACCGGCGGAAAGCAGTACAAAGTGTCCGTTGGCGACAAGGTCAAGATTGAAAAATTGGATACCGAAATTGACGGCGTCGTAAAGTTCGAGGTCCTCTTTGTCGGTGATGAGACGGTGGCTCACGTCGGTACCCCAGTCCTCGAAAAGGCCGTGGTAGAAGGCAAAGTGGTTGCCCAGGATCGTCATGACAAGGTAAAGGGCATCAAACACAAGCCAAAGAAGCGCTACTTGGTCCGCTATGGCCATCGCCAGGCCTATACTGAAGTCGAAATCACCAAGATTTCCGCCTAAATA
The DNA here is from genome assembly GCA_964398755.1 of uncultured Bdellovibrionales bacterium. GTDB lineage: Bacteria > Patescibacteriota > Minisyncoccia > Moranbacterales > UBA1568 > UBA1568. The sequence goes on along the minus strand of CAYNNJ010000008.1, from coordinate 10,895 downwards.
TCAAAGCCACCCGAAAGGGTGGCTTTTTCGTTCCAGAAAAGAAAAAAGGCGGGTCCAGGTTCGGATCCGCTTATTGGCTGTGTCTGGCTATAGCTGCCAGGGCTCGGGCGTGAGGTTGATTTTCCCCGTGACTCGCATGACTTCGAGCATGGGTAGTTCGCCACTCGGACGGATAACGGGCTCTGGGGCTGGAGCCGGGGTGACTGTGACGAACACAACGTCGTCACCGTGAGCCTCGATTGTGTCACTTGGACAGAATCGGCCTCTTCCCGAATACGGTTGCATCTGTAGCTAACTACCATCGGCAAGTCTCACACAGGGAATGATAGGCATCCATGTCTCCTGGTTGGGATACGATAATTATGCCAGTTCCTTGCGATTTGTCAAGGCGGCACTGAGAGTGAGTTCGTCGGCGTATTCGATGTCTCCGCCGGTAGCGAGACCTCGTCCAATGCGCGTAATTTTGACTCCTAGGGGCTCAAGTTTCTTTTTGAGGTAAAGAGCCGTGAGATCACCTTCGGTCGTCGGATTGGTGGCGAGAATCACTTCGGTGACCCCATCCTCCTTGACCCGGGTGAGGAGTTCGTTAATCCGGAGATTGCCACTGTTGTCGTGTTTTCCGGTCTCCAGGAGTCCCCCGAGGACATGGTAGAGGCCCGAGTAGATCCCGAGGCGCTCGAGGGCTATCACATCGAGGGGCTCCTCCACGACGCAAAGGGCCGTGGTATCACGTCGACTGTCCGCACAGATACTACAGAGTTCGCTTTCGGCGATATGGTAGCACCGGGTACAACTCTTGAGACGCGGGAGCTCTTCGAGGCTCTCGGCAAAACTCTCGAGCTTACTCGCATCCTGCTTGAAGAGGTAGAGCACAATTCGTTCGGCCATCTTGGGACCGACGGAGGGGAGCGCCGAAAAATGCGCAATGAGCGACTGAAACGCTTTGGGATATTGCATATTTAGTGACTGGTTTCGAGTGATCGGAAGGTGGTCGAATTCTCGTCAAAGTAGAGCGAGATTTTGCCGACGGGTCCGTTACGGTGCTTGGCGATGATGACATCGGCGATACCTTTGTTTGGAGTGTCAGGCTTCACGCGGTCTTCACGGTAGAGGAACATGACGACGTCAGCATCTTGTTCGATAGATCCGGATTCACGGAGGTCAGAGAGTTTCGGAATTTGGTCGGGACGTGACTCGACAGCACGCGACAACTGCGAGAGCGCGATCACCGGGATATTGAGTTCACGAGCCAATTGCTTGAGTCCGCGCGAAATCTCGGAAATTTCCTGGACGCGATTATCGCCTCGAGAACTGCGTCCTTCCATGAGCTGGAGGTAGTCGACGATGATGAGTCCCAGATCATGTTCGGCCTGGAGACGACGGGCCATGGTGCGCATTTCCATGATATTGAGCGAGCCCGAGTCATCGATAAATATCGGGGCCTCGGAGAGGATACCCATAGCATCCGAGATTTTTTCGAAATCATTCCCGGCACCTTCACTCGAGAGCTTACCAGTGCGCAGTCGCCACAGGTCGACCCCGGCCTGAGCGGCTATCATACGGTCCACGAGCTGGTCGGCGCCCATTTCGAGAGAAAAGATACCGACAGGGACCTTGCTGTGGACACCCACCTGACGGGCCAGGTCGAGCGCAAAGGTCGTCTTACCGACCGACGGCCGAGCAGCGAGAATAATGAGATCGGATTTCTGAAGTCCGGCGAGGAGGTTATCGAGGTCCGGGTAATGGGTCTCGACCCCACGAAAGGTGTTGTCGCTCTTGTGGAGTTCGTCGATACGATTAAAGGCGAGCTCAAGGATCGACTTGATCGGGATAAAGTCCTGCTTGATGTATTTCTGTGATACCGCAAAGATTTTTTGCTCGGCCTCATCGAGGAGCTTTTGGGCGTCCTCGGATTCATCATAGCCGAGTTCGATGATGTCACTTGCTGCCGTGATGAGCCGACGGAGGAGTGCCTTTTTCTGAACCACTTTGGCGTAGTGGACGACGTTGACCGCCGAGGGCACAGTGTTTACGAGTGAGGCGAGGTAGCTTGAGCCACCGACCTTTTCGAGCTTTCCTTTTTCTTCCAGTTTGTTCGAAAGCGAGAGGACATCAATTGGTTCGCGTTCTTCGTAGAGCGCGAGCATCGTTTCGTAGATGAGATTGTGGTCGTCCTTGTAGAAATCACCCAGCTTCAAGAGATCGGCAATCTTGATGATGGCATCCTTGTCGAGCATGAGAGAGCCGAGGACGGACGCTTCGGCTTCGAGGTTGTGTGGGGGGACGCGGAGGTGATCAGTTTTGGGAGCCACAGGAGTGAAGTTTTGTCTGTTACGAGAGCATTATACCGTGTGCGATGAAAGAGAGCCAGCTTTGGTGGACATGTGGATATTTACCCTATGAAATTCGCCGTAGGTGACAGGCAAAGCCGTATTTCGTAGGGTGATGACGACCACTGGACAAAATACAAAAAAAGGTGTATAATATATAAATCGTGCCTATGGTACGAGAAATAGTCCACTAACGAACTTCCTGGAGGGGAAGATGAAACTGCTGAAAGATATTTGGGATGCCTTGGCACTGATCGGCCTTGGCACCGTGGCTACACTGATCTGGATTGCGTGTCGGTGCCTCGCAAAGGCAACGGCAAGCGCCAAGAAGAGTAACCAGGACTTCCAGTCTCGGACTTCGGTCTCCAACCCAGAAATGGAGGATATCGGGGCAGAGGCTTGGCCCGCAAACCATCCCCAATAGGGGGCCATCGAACCAGAGCCGGCATCACATCGTGGTGTCCGGCTCGCAAACTTTTTTAGAGCCTCTTTTCCTCGACATATCAGACAAAGTATGCGTTAATACTGGGAACACCTCGTGGGAGGTGTCGAACCGGAGCACATACTTTGAAGATCAAACCGTTCCTTTCCGTCGTCCTGGTTGCCGTCACTGGCCTCTTGAGCGCTTGTAGTACCTTGGGCACCCAAGGCAAGTCGTCATCTCCGGCGGTCAATCAGTTGGACCGCTCTCTGGTGTCCGAAGAGCTGAATGACCTCAATCAGCGGCTGTCGGTCATCGAGATCAATAACAGGCGTCGTTTTCTCGCAGAACGTGACGCCTACCAGGCGGGCCGGAATGCGGCTAGTGCACAGACCCCGCCGAAGTCGTTGGCCTGCGTCAGGCTTCCCAAGGAAATCACCCAATCGGTGTACTACAAGGACTTTTCCTTCACCATGGGGTCCGTCTACACCACGTCATGCTTGTACGCCGTCGATGAGTGGGACACGGAACAGAAGGCCAAGGCCAAGACTCCGGCACCGGTGCCGCCGAAGCCTCCGACCAAGAAGTAGCCGAACATCGGCCAAGCAAAAGGGAGCGTCCTACGTGGACCCTCCCGTTTTTTTATCTCAGATTATCTAGAGCTTTTTCAGTCGATATCCTCGTGCGGTGTCTTCGACTTTGTAGCCTGCACTTGCTATCTCATCGCGTAATCGATCCGACTCGGCCCAGTCACGGTGCTCGCGAGCGGTGTCTCGTGCCTTGGCGAGGGCATGGATGGCCTCGGGGATGACTTGATTCTCGAGAGCAATTCCAAAAAAGAAGAATATTTTTTCAAAGACGAGACCGAGCACCGTCGCATTGACCTCCACTTTGCTATCGAGTAGTGTGTTAATTTTTTTTACCAGTTCGAGTGTAAGGGCAAGCGCTTCTGGGGTATTCAGATCATCTTGCATGGCACTCCGTATCGCACTAAGTGACTCAGCCCCATCGAATCCCATAGCGTTGTTTTCGGTGGTAGGGACATCAGATAGACGATTGACAACCGCAAAGAGCGTTTCCTTATTCTTCTTGGCTTGTTCGAGTGACTCCCAGGTGAAATTCATCTGACTCCGGTAGTGGGCACTCGTGAGGAGCATGCGGAAGTCCATTGGGGTATAGCCCCGAGCGATCAGGTCTTCGAGGACATAGAAGTTCCCTTTGGACTTGGACATCTTGGTCCCGTCAACGAGCATGTGGCGGGTATGAGCAAAGTAACGGACAAAGGGTTCGTCGGTCACTCCCTCTGACTGGATGATTTCCGCCTCGTGATGAGGAAAGATGTTGTCTTCTCCACCCGTATGGATATCGAGGGTATTTCCCAGATACTCCATGGCCATAGCTGAACACTCGATGTGCCAGCCGGGATAGCCCTCGCTCCAGGGGGAGGGCCAGTGCATCAGGTGTCCCTCGGGGGCATGGAGCCAGAGCGCAAAGTCCCAGGGGTTTCGCTTGTCAGGATGCTCCTCGAGCCGGGCACCGACTTCGAGATTGGCGAGGGTATTTCCCGACAGTCGGCCATAGTCTGGGAAAGTAGTGACATCGAGAAAGACATTCCCGTTCTTTTCATAGGCATGACCACGGGCGATGAGCTCCTCGATGAGCGTGATCATCTGCTTCACATGAGCGGTCGCACGGGGGAAATAGTGTGCAGGGAGGATATTCATCTGCTTCTCAGTCGCGAGCGCATACTCCTCGTAGAAACGGGCGATTTCTTCCGGCGTCTTGTGCTCTTTGGCCGCCTTTTTGGCTACTTTGTCCTCGCCACTGTCGCCCTGCGCGATATCGTCCGCGGTGAGATGACCGACATCGGTGATGTTTTTGATGAGGCGCACTTCGTAGCCGATATCCTCAAGGACCCGGCGCAGGGTATCAGCAAAGGCATAGGCCCGAATATTGCCGATATGGATATAGTCATAGACAGTCGGACCACAAACATACATGCCCACCTTGCCAGTATTGATCGGGATGAATTCTTCCTTTTGTTTGGTGAGGGTGTTGTAGAGTTGCATGAATAATTGAATAGTGATTCTTGAATACAGAATAGAGAAAAACAACGTCCAAAGCAAGCCGAGTAGTCGGCAATTCACAATATTCTACCTTCTACTTTCTACATTCTACTCTCCGAGCTACAGCCAATTGCGGACTTTGAAGATGGCAAAAGTAACAATCGAGATGACTCCCATGATGAGGAGGTGAATCCAAAAACCGAAGTCGTTGTGAATAAACGGCACGGCGGCGTTCATCGACATCATGTTGGAATAGGCGGTGAGAGGGAGGAGGATGGCCGAGAAGATGGTAAGCACCTTCATGGTCTGATCGAGCTTGTTCGAGAGGAGTGAGTTGTTGGTGTCTTCGAGTGCTTCGATAGTCTCCTTTTGACTTTCAAGGAGGTTCCAGAGACGGATGTTGGTACCGATGAGGTCCTGATAGTAGACGGTGAGCTCGTTTGGAATATGAGGATGATCACGCTGGATGAGGGATTCGATGATAGCGCGCTGGGGCTTCAAGGTCCGGCGGAAATTCAAGATATCGCGCTTCAAGACCGAGATTTCGAGCACCATCTCTTTTTCTTTGCCTGAAAACACCTGCATTTCGATAAAGTCGAGCTTTTCCGTGATGTGATCAAGTTTGGGGAAGCAAGAATTAAGGAGGATTTCCAGAATATGATGGAGGAGCCGAGCCGGACTACTCTCGAGGTAGAGGCGACGCTTACCCTCACTTTGTTCGAGGAGATCAAAGAAACTCGAGAGCTGGTAGATGGTGTGGCGATGGCTGGTGATGAGGTGTTCCTTGGTGAGGATAATATCGAGTTCGCCGGGATAGGTGGTCCGGAGCTTGGTATCAAAGAGGGGAATGTGAATGGAAAAAAACAAACAACCGTCGTATTGGACGACTTTGGGTTGATACGTCGGAGTGACCAGCTCCTCGATGGCGAGGGGATGGATGTTGAAGTTCTCTTGGAGGTACGTGATATCATCCGGACTCGGGTCCTCGAAATCAATCCACGTTAAGTGTTTGTGTTGTATCGTTTTCATGTTTGCTCGGCACGTCACTTGGGAGCGACTGTGCTTTTGTGTTTGTTCCCTCAATATTATACCATTGACAAAAGTTGAAAACAAGGGACAATGAAGACATGATACAGAGCATTGTTCTCGGCCTCATTCGTGTCTATCAGAAGACCCTCTCCTTTGATCATGGGATCATCGGGCGGGTTCTACCTGTCCGATTCTGCCGGTTCTATCCGACCTGCTCAGAGTACTCCTACCAGGCGATTGCCCGCTACGGAGTGTTCCGAGGAAGTTGGATGAGTGCCAAGCGCATCATCCGCTGCCACCCATGGCACGACGGAGGTTACGATCCCGTCGTATAGTTTTCTTACCAACCCAACCAGAGGATCGCATGAGCACGAAGACAAGGCGGGCCAAGAGAGTCGCCGAGAAACGTCAGGCTGCAGCGAATTCGACCCCGGTCTCAGCTGATCAAAGCACGGTGGCAAAGACCGAATCTGTCGAGATCTGCCGATGTCTCAACCCTGCTTGCAAAACAGTCATCACAGACCAGAACAAGTATGGGAGTCATGGCGACGGCTGGACCTGTTGCCAAGCATGTGACGACATCGTTGATCCAGCGAGTGCAAGGTTTAGGCTCCTTCGCTCTGGACAACAACGCACTCCAGTTATTCGGCAAATCGACTGGAGATTAGGGGCTGGGCGAATTGAAGAGGAGGCGTGATGCCTAATGAAAGCGAAGTTAAGGACCCAGCTGTTGGGATAGCTGGGCTCGTCGTAAATGTCCACGTGAAGTTCATGACTGAGGCACAGGTGCGTGCGTTGCACGAGCCAGGAGGGCTGTTTGAGTCCGTGGCTACGAGTCGCGTCCTCATTTGCGATGACAGTGGCACCATTACGCGACTCCTTGAGGCCGTCGCACACGACCTCACCCAGGTTCCTGATCTGAGGGAGGCATGGCTCGATCATCTCAGTTTTGTTGAGCCAGTGGTGACCCAGCTCCCTTGTCGAAAGTTCGTCATGCGGTCAACGTCAGGGTATTCGCCCTATGGACCCGCCCATCATCGACGCTGGCCACAGCTCCGCTCGAACCGTCCCCATACCCGCAACCGCTAGGAGAGCGCATGAGCACTATCCCACTCACTGTCCCGGTGATCCTGTGTCCGTCTAAGGGCAAGGGTACCGGGGTCCAAGTCCCTATCGCCGAGACGTCGGACCTACGCGGGAGCGAGCACTGCCTCGCCTGCGTGTCTCGCACGTACTGCGACAGCCACGCCAACCTGCAACCCAAGGAGACATGATGCAGTTGTCACTTATGTCGGTTAAGCCACCGGTTGACCCAGATGCCGTAAACGTGTTGCCCGCTGAACGCACGTGGTGCGATCGTCTTCAGATCCAGACGAATCTGCGCCATGCATCATGGTCATTTCGAAACAACGAATGTGTTCTCGGCTCCAAGCCGTGTCCCAATTGCGACTTGTGTCAGCGCGTGGCCGACGCCCTCAACCGCCCTAGTCACTGAAATGGATCCAATTCCGCCCAAAGGAGGCTCTCCTACGGGCTTTTTTCTTACCTAGAATCGAAGATTAGCACTCGACTTGACAGAGTGCTAATCACTATTTATAATGAAATTGTAATGAAGTTTTATGATATTTTCCCTAGTATTTCCTATAAGCTAATGCCTATAAGCTAAAAGCTTCTTCCTATGAATACTCGTCAAAAACAACTGCTTTCGGCCATCGTCGAGCTCTACACCAAGACCGCGGTGCCGGTGGGGTCACAGGCGCTCCTTGAGCACTACGACTTCGGGGTGAGTAGTGCGACCCTCCGGAACGATATGGTGACACTCGAGGAAGAGGGCTACCTCTACCAGCCTCATGTCTCAGCCGGTCGCATTCCGACAGATGCCGGATATCGTATCTACGTCGAAGAGATGATGGGTGATACGGATCTCTCGCGAGATGACCAGCGTCGACTGCAGAAGGAGCTCCTCCAGCTCAAGGCCAAGCACATGCGTCTCGGTCGCAGTACCGCCAAGCTCCTCTCTTCGCTCTCGGGTAATCTCGCCGTCTCGGGTATTGTCGACAAGGATGAATTCTACGATTTCGGGATGCGGGAACTCATCGACAATCCGGAGTTTCAGGAAATGGATGAACTCTGTCGCCTCGTCGAAACGCTTGATTCCCTTGATGAGAAATTGGACGGGGTGATGCTCAAGCTAAAGGACGGAGAGACTCGTATCTTTATCGGCAACGAAAACCCCATCGATGGTATCAATAATTGTTCCATGATTGTCGCCCCGTATCAGAGTAGTGAAGGTCGCGGGATGCTCGCCATCATCGGACCTAAGCGCATGGACTACGCCAAGAACAAATCCCTCATCGAATACATGCGCAAGTTCCTGGGGACATCGATGGGAGTGGTGATAATCCTCATCCCGCACGTATGGTAGACCAGGACACTGAGGCAGAGGAGCCAGAGATCATGACAGATGAAGAACGCCAACGTCAATTTGAAATCGCGAAGAGTGCCCTCACTCGCTCATCCTAATACATAACTATTCGAAACGTATGACGAAGAAAAAACAAATTGAGGACGAAGAAATCGGAGAACCGACGCCGGGAGAGGAGTCTCAGACCGAAGCAAAGAGCGAGGAGAAATCAGAGTGGCAGGTGAAGGCTGAGGAGTATTTGAATGACCTCAAACGAACCCAGGCGGACTTTGAAAATTATAAGAAACGGCAGGCGGAGTCACAGAAGGAGCTCGGTGGATACTTGATCGAAAAGCTCGTCCTCGATATCGTCCCGGTCCTCGACAACTTCCGCTCAGCAACGATGCATGTCCCACCCGAACAAAAAGACAGTCCTTGGGTGGTGGGTATCCAGTACATTGAGAAACAATTGGAAGACGTAGTGAAGTCAAACGGCGTCGAAGTGATAGAAGTAAACGTTGGGGATGCGTTTGATCCAACGATTCATGAAGCCGTAAGTTCCGAAAGTGGCACAGTCGAAGCCGAAGGTGGTGAGCCTGTTGAACCAGAGAACCATACTGTAGTAAAAGTGCTCCAGAAAGGATTCAAGCTCGGAGGCAAAGTCATCCGCCCCGCCAAAGTGACAGTAAGTTAAAACCCAAAGTCCAGAGCACAAAAACCAAACAGAGCACAAAACACTATGAACGAAAGCGCAAAACAAGAAGAGTTTGAGATTTGAAAGCTGTGTTTTGTTTGGAATTTGTGGTTTGAAGAATTGTGTTTTGATTCTTAATCAGAAAGGAGGTGAGAACCATATGACACGCCATCTTATTCCATTTCCAGGGACTGAACTCAATCGCTTTTTCGGTGATGAGTTCTTCGATGGAGATTTCTTCCCGGCGCTCGATGTCTATCAGGACAGAGACAACGTCGTGGCAGAACTCGCCGTCCCAGGAATTGACCCGGCCAAGGTCGACATCACGATTGAAAATGATGTTCTGACCGTAAGCGGTAGTACCGAATCGAAGCAAGAAGTGAAGCGTGAGGACTATTACCGTAAGGAGGTCCGCACCGGGAGCTTCTCTCGCTCAGTAGTACTCCCGATGGCCGTGAAGGGGAATGACGCCCAAGCGCATTATGACAAGGGCGTTCTCACCATCACGATGCCCAAGGAGGA
>CAYNNJ010000008.1:0-1329 GCA_964398755.1 uncultured Bdellovibrionales bacterium | reverse complement strand
TATGGCCAAGATATTAGGAATCGACTTGGGGACAACCAACTCGGCGATGGCATTCGTCGAAGGTGGTACCCCGACCATTATCGAGAACAAAGAGGGTAACCGCACGACGCCGTCGATGATCGCGATGTCGAAGACCAACGAACGTTTGGTTGGACTCCTCGCCAAGCGTCAGAGTGTGACCAACCCAGAGAACACACTCTTCTCCGTGAAGCGTCTCATCGGACGACACTTTAGCGATGAAGATGCCCAGCGTGACATGAAGACTCTGCCATACAAAGTCGTCCAGGCCGGCGAAGGCGTGAAAATCGTCATGGGTGGCAAAGAATACAGCCCTCAGGAAATTAGCGCTATGGTCTTGGCCAAGCTCAAGGCCGATGCCGAGGAAAAGCTCGGTGAGAAAATCACCGATGCGGTCATCACCGTCCCAGCCTACTTCGATGACTCACAGCGCAAGGCCACCAAAGAAGCCGGAGAAATTGCTGGTTTCAATGTCCGTCGCATCATCAACGAACCAACGGCTGCCGCGCTCGCCTATGGATTCAACAAGAAGAAGGACGAGAAGATTGCGGTCTATGACCTCGGCGGTGGAACGTTTGATATCTCTATTCTCGAAGTGTCCGAAGACACGGTAGAGGTGCGCTCGACCAATGGTGATACTCATCTCGGTGGTGACGACTTTGACCAGCGCATCATCCACTGGATCCTCGATGAATTCAAAAAGCAAGAGGGGATTGATCTGTCCAAGGACCCGCTTGCCCTCCAGCGCATCAAGGAAGCGGCTGAAAAGGCCAAGATTGAACTCTCGACCGCTCAGGAATCCGAAATCAACCAGCCGTTTATTACCGCAGATGCCTCTGGACCCAAGCACCTCCTCATCAAACTCTCTCGGGCCAAGCTCGAAGAATTGGTCGGGGATTTGGTCAAGGCGTCGTTTGAACCAGTGAAGAAGGCCCTCGCCGATGCCAAGATCGATGTAAAGGACCTCTCCGAAGTGGTGCTCGTCGGTGGTATGACCCGCATGCCCCTTGTCCTTGCTGAGGTAGAGAAATTCTTCGGGAAGAAGCCAAATATCACCGTGAACCCAGACGAAGTCGTCGCCCTCGGTGCTGCTATCCAGGGTGGTGTGCTTGAAGGATCGGTGAAAGACGTGCTCCTCCTCGATGTGACTCCGCTCACGTTCGGTATCGAGACTATGGGCGGTGTCCGTACCCCGCTCATTGATCGGAACACCACGGTCCCAGTCAGTCGCTCCCAGGTATTCTCGACCGCTTCTGATAATCAGCCGTCAGTCCAGATTCATGTCCTCCAGGGTGAGCGTGAGATGGCCGC